>JAPPLJ010000030.1:300000-469357 GCA_028819475.1 Rhodospirillaceae bacterium | reverse complement strand
CTACGGACAGGTTGAGAATCCCCTTTCGCAGAGAAATCCTCTGAAGAGGGGGAGGTATAGGGTTCCGGAATTGCCCGCCCGCCCGCCTCAAATCATCTCGTCGCGGCGGTCGTCGGTTTCGCCGAAGCGTTTCATGACGGCCGGGCGGGTGCCTTCGTAGACCCGGTCCAGCCCGGCGGCGATCTTGGCGTTCTCGCGCTCGAACAGGCTGTTGCCCTCAAGGTCGCTCTCGACCAGGAAGGGACCGAAATTTTCGACCTCGATGACCCAGACCGCCTGGGCGAGGCCGAGTTTCTCGCGCCAGTGCACGTCCTTCACCCGCCGGATGCCGCGGCCGAGCAGGGCGCCGGTGCCGTAGCCGACGGTGGTGAGATAGACCGCGCCGTTGCGCACGAAATGGTTGCGGTAGTCCTCCGGGTTCATGCCGCCCTTGCCGAGGATCAGCGTCGCGCCGGAGCGGTCGAGCCAGGGGCCGATCCATTTGCTGAAGCGGAAGGAGGCGGTCGCCGTCACCGCGCCGACCCTGTAGCTGCCGTCGGCCTCGATCGTGGCGGCCGGTGAGCAGTGGAAGTTGGTGGCGCTCACGGCCGCCGGGTCGAACGGCAGGGCCTCGCCGTCCTCGACGACGCGCCGGTAGACGCCTTCCCGGGCGGTGTAGACCGTGCCGTCCAGATAGACGACGTCGCCCAGGGACAGCGCGGCGAGCGCCGCCCGGTCCGGAGTCGTGCTCAGCCGGACTTTGTTCATGCGACCGCCGCTGCAACCGCGGCCGGCGGCCACTCGACCGTCTCGCGGCGCTGGTACGGCGTGAACCACAGCGGATCGGTGCGGTATTCGACCCGGCCGTCGCCGTGGAGCCGGGCGCAGGCGCGGCGCGACGACAGGCAGAAGGCGTGCACGCTCATCTGCATGCCGCCGGTGTGGCAGTAGCCGACCTCGATATGGCAATCGACGACCATGGACTTGCCGACGAATCCCATGGCACCCATGCCGATGCTGTTGCCGAGCTCGATGAACTCCCGCTCCAGCGCCGCGATCTCCAAGTCCGGGTTGCGGTCGCCGACCGCGCGCAGGCAGGCCGCGCGCTTGCCGAGCACCATGCAGGCATCCTTGGAGCCGCCCAGGCCGATGCCGATAATCGCCGGTTGGCAGGCCAGGCCGCGCTTGCCGAAGGCGACCAGCGAATCGAGGTAGAAGCGCTTGATGCCCTCGATCCCGTCGGACGGGAACAGCATCCGGTAGTCGGTGCCGAACAGGCCGCCCTTGTGGACGGTCGTGAGGTCGATCCAGTCGCCGTCCGGCTCGAAGGCGACCTCGATCTCCGGCGCGGCGATGCCGACATTGTTGTCGTGGTCGGTGCGCCAGAGTGGGTGGACCCGGTTCGGGCGCAGGGGAATGTTGTGCGTCGCGTCCGCCGTCGCCCGGCGCAGCGCCTGTTCGAGCGCCACCGGGCCGCCTTCCACCTGCGCTTCGTTGGCCAGCTTGACGTACCAGCGCGGGCAGCCGGTATCGCCGCACATGGCCCGGCCGTCCTCCTTGGCGGCGTCGTAATTCTCCAGCATGGCCTCCAGCACGAAGGAGGAGAGATCGCCGTCCTCCGCGTCGGCGGCCCGGCGCAGCCCGTCGAGATAATCGTCGGGAATCTCGATCGCCGCCTTGCTCATCAGGGTGAGCGCGGTGCGGTGGATGCTGTCGATGGCGATCATCGGCATGTCTCTTTCAGCCCGATCTCCGGTCAGACCGCGGCGAGCGTGGCATGGTCTTCGCCGAGCAGCGACTCGCCCGGCTGCACGATGGAGAAATTGACCGGCTGGCGCGAAACATCAAGGCCGCCGCCGTCCCGGCGGATCACGGTGAAGCTGGCGGCGGCCGGGTCGCCCTCGTCCGGGCAATCCTCCCGGTAATGGGCGCCGCAGGAGTTTTCCCGCGCCAGGGCGGCGGCCGCGACCGCTTCCGAGACCTCGACCAGGCTGCGCAGGTTCAGCCAGTCGTGCCAGGTCAGGTTGAAGACCCGGCCCGTATCGGCGAGGCCGGTGTCCAGCAGTTCCGCCTTCAACTCGCCGAGCTGCGCAACCGCGCGCCGGAGGCAATCGGCGGTCCGGATGACGCCGGCATCGTCCCACATCAGGTCCATGAGCCGCCGGCGCAGCGCGTGCACATCGCCCGCCGGACCTCCCGAACCGGCCCGGCCGAACGGGTGCAGGGCGCGGTCGATTTCCGCCGCCAGCAGGTCTTCGTCCGGGTTGCGGAAGGGCGCGCCCGGGCCGGCCAGGTCCCTCGCCATCGTGTCGCCGGCGATGCCGCCGAAGACCGTCGAGTTGGCCACCCCGTTGCCGCCGAGCCGGTTGGCGCCGTGGGCGCCGCCGGCGTCCTCCCCGGCGACGTAGAGGCCGGGCAGGTCCGTGCGCGTATCGGGGTCGCAGACCAGGCCGCCCATGAAATAATGCGCCGTCGGCACGACCTCGACCCGCCCGCCGGCGAGATCGAAGCCGCTGTCGGCGCAGCGCCTTACCATGCCGCCGAACCGGTCGCGCACCGTCTCCGGCCCCAGATGGCTCATGGCGATGTAGACGCCGCCGTTGGGCGTCGTCCGGCCCTTGCGCATCTCCTCGAAGATCGCCCGGCTGACGATGTCGCGGGTCGCGCGCTCGCCCGCCTCGTCGTGATCGAACATGAAGCGCCGGCCGTCGCCGTCCAGCAGGTGGCCGCCGGCGCCGCGCAGCCCTTCCTCCAGCACCGTGCCGGTCATGCGCGTGTCCGGTCCGGCGAGCAGGCCGGTCGGATGGAACTGCACCATTTCCATGTCGCGCAGGGGCAGGCCGCGGCGCAGGGCCATGGCCAGCCCGTCCATGCTCTTGTCGCCGGACGGCGTGTGGTAGCGGTACATGGTCGGCCCGCCGCCGGTCGCCAGCAGCACGGCGCGCGCCCGGACGAAGCGGAAGGCGCCGCTGCGCATGTCGGCGAACAGCACGCCGGCGAGCGCCCCGCCCGCGCGGTCCGGCACAAGGGCGAGCGCCCGGTGTTCCTCCAGCCGGTCGACCGGCCGGGCGAGGACCTGCTCCATCAGCCGGTTGACGATCTCGATGCCGGTCAGGTCGCCCTTGTGGACCGTCCGGTCGAAGGACTGGCCGGCGAAGGCCTTCTGGTGCAGCGTGCCGTCCGGGTTGCGGTCGAAGAAGCAGCCGATCTCGTTTTCCAGCTCGCGGACGCGCACCGGCGCGGTCTCGCACAGCCGCCACGCCATCTCCTGGTGCGGCAGCCACTTGCCGCCGGCGATCGTGTCCATAAAATGCCGCTCGACCGAATCGCCGGGGCCGAGCGCCACATTGTAGCCGCCCTGGACCATGCGGGTGCAGCCGGACTTGCCGAGCAGGCCCTTGACGGCGATCGTCACGGACAGTTCGGGCGCCGCCCGGCAGGCGTGCAGGGCCGCGAACAGGCCGGCCCCGCCCGCGCCGACGATCAGGATGTCGGCATTGTGCCGCTCGAGGTCCGCGGCCATCATGTTTCGGGCGTTCCCGGCACGGGTCAGACCGCGCTCAGCAGGAAGCCGACCGAAACCGCACAGGCCAGCGCGACGGCGGCGGCGGCGAGGGTCTTCTGGCGCGGCGACCAGGGCAGGAATTCGAGCGCGAGCAGCCGCAGGCCGCCGAACAGGTGCAGGCCGAGCAGCAGGACGAGGCCGGTTTCCGCCGCCTTGACCCAGGGGTTGTCCATCCAGCGCAACGCGCCGTCCAGCGCGGCGGGATCGGTGAGCGCCAGGCCGAGCACGAGAAAGTGGGCGGGCAGGAAGAGGGCCAGGGCGAGACCGGACAGGCGGTGGACCAGCCAGGCGATCCACAGCGGATGGCCGCGATGCGCGCCCGCGTGAATTCGGGCGCGAACCTGGGCCTTCGGCGCGGCCGATGAAGCCGTCACAGCACCACCGCCGCGACGGCGCGCGCGCCGAGGATCAGCAGGCCGGCGAAGACAGCCCAGGCGAGCAGGTCGAGCGCGCGGCCCTTCAGCTTCAGCCATTCGAAGGCGACCGTGCGCAGGCCGATGGCGGCATGGACCGACACCGCGGCGACGAACAGGCCATAGAACAGGCCCCACCAGATGCTGCCCTGGGTCCGGCCGAGGATTTCCGCCGCGCTCAGCCCGTTCTGCACCGCGACGATCATGGTCGCGATATGGCCGACGATCAGCGGCGCGAGGATCATGGCGCTGATCCGTTGCAGCATGTAGAGCCGGATGTCCGTCACGGCGTTACGCGCCGCCACGCAGCCAGGCGCGGCCGGCCGCGCGCTTCAGCCCGGCGATCGCCGCGGTCGGGCTCAGCCCGTTCGGGCACAGCTCGGCGCAGCTCTGGTGCGAATGGCAGTTGGCGCAGCCGTTGCCGCCCGATACCGCCGCGATCCGCGCCGCCTGCCCGCCGTCCCGCGCGTCGTTGACGAGCGTCCAGGCCCGGTTGAGCGCCGCCGGGCCGAGATAGTCCGGCGCCATCGCCACGGTATCGCAGGCGGCGTAGCAGACCGCGCAGTTGATGCATTCGATGCCGGCGTCCGCCGCCGCCCGCTCCGGCGTTTGCGGCGGAATTTCCGCCGGCGGGTCGTCGCGGGTCGCGGTCGGGGCGAAGGCGCCGCCTGCCGCCGTCCACTTGTCGAAGAAGGGCGCCAGGTCGGCGGCAAGGTCCCGGATCACCGGCAGGTTGCGCAGCGGCGCGATGTGTAGCCGCCCGGCCTTTGCCACCCGGCGGACATGGGTCCGGCAGGTCCAGCGCGGCGCGCCGTTCACCGTCATGGCGCAGGAGCCGCACATGCCGACCCGGCAGGCAAAGCGGTAGGCCAGCGCCGGCTCGGCGTTCTGCTGGATCCAGGTCACGACGTCGAGGACCGTCTGGCTCTCCCGCCGCGGCACCGCATAGGCGACATAGCCGCCGCCGCGCGCATCGCCGCGCCAGACCTCGACCGTCAGGGTGTCGGCATCCTGTGTCACGCCGCTTTCCTTACGCGCGGCGCGCCGGCGATTCACGGAAAATATTGCCCAAGAGGGTCTTGATCAGGCGGGTTCTGGTGGAGCCGAGGGGAATCGAACCCCTGACCTTCGCATTGCGAACGCGACGCTCTCCCATCTGAGCTACGGCCCCGCACCACAGGCGTGTCGTCCGGCCATCGGCCCGAAGCGCGGGCCGGCCTGCGGTGGCGCATATGGGGTGCCGCCGCCCTGCAAGTCAAGATGCGGCAAGTCAAGATGGGGCAAGTCAAGGCGCGGCTCTGCGCGGTAGCGGGTCAGTTTGAAATTGGAGAGGACGTGGCGGCGACCCGAAAATATCCTTCCACCCATCGCCCCTCTCCAGCCACTGTCCGTCATTTCGACCGGAGCGGCGCAGCCGCGGAGTGGAGAAATCTTTCCGGTACAATGCTTTGGACCTTGCTTCGCGCCGGAAGGATTTCTCCGCTCCGCCCCGGATAAATCCGGGGCTGCGGTCGAAATGACGGACAGGGGATCGGCTTCGGCCGACGCCGGAATTCAAACTGACCCACTGCCCCGAGCGCTGAATTTCCCGGCCAAATGTTCCGGGGCTGCCGAAACGCCGCGCAGGACCGGCCGGCCGGCGGCCCGTCGCCGATTTTCTTGCCATGCGCCGGCCGCCCCGATAGGGTCGCGGCGCTTTCGCCGAACGAGCCCGCCGCCGCCGCCCGTCCATGTGCACGATTGTCCAGCTCATCGACATGATCCTCGGGATCTTCACCTGGATCCTGATCATCTACATCGTGCTGAGCCTGCTGCTGTCGTTCGGCGTGATCAACGCCTACAACCGCTTCGTCAACGTCGTCTTCGACGGGCTCCAGCGCCTGATCGAGCCGGTCCTCGGGCCGATCCGCCGCTTCCTGCCCCAGACCGGCGCGCTGGATTTCTCGCCCATCGTCGTCTTTCTCGGCATTTGGGTGCTGCGCAGCCTGCTCGCCGAATACGCCGTTATCCCGGCCTGCACCGGCATGGCGTTCCGCTAGACCGGCTGCGCCGCAGCCCGAACTTCCCCCGAACCTGCCAGTATCCGGAACCGCCCGACCATGGACCGATCGAACGTCATCGACGGCAAGGCCTTTGCCGCCCGCCTCCGCGCAACCGTCGCCCGCCAGGCCGCCGTCCTGAAGGCGGAACACGGCCTCGTGCCCGGCCTCGCCGTCGTTCTGGTCGGCGAAGACCCGGCGAGCCAGGTCTATGTCCGCAACAAGGGCAAGGCGACCGTCGAGGCGGGGCTCAACTCCTTCGAGCACAAGCTGCCGCCGGAGACGGACCAGGAAACGCTGCTGGCGCTCGTCCGGCAGCTGAACGGCGATCCCGCGGTCCACGGCATCCTCGTCCAGCTGCCGCTGCCGGATCATGTCTCCGAGACCGCCGTGCTCGACGCCATCGACCCGGACAAGGATGTCGACGGCTTCCACGTCGTCAACGCCGGCCGGCTGGCGACCGGCGGCCAGGCGCTGGTGCCGTGCACGCCGCGCGGCTGCCTGATGATGCTGAAGGACCGGCTGGGCGAGCTCAAGGGGCTGCGCGCCCTCGTGCTCGGCCGCTCCAACATCGTCGGCAAGCCGATGGCCCAGCTGCTGCTCGGCGAGCACTGCACGGTGACCATCGCCCATTCGCGCACCCGCGACCTCGCCGGGGAATGCCGCCGCGCCGATATCCTCATCGCCGCCGTCGGCCGGCCGCGCATGGTGCCGGGCGACTGGATCGCGCCGGGCGCCACGGTGATCGACGTCGGCATCAACCGGATTCCGGACGATCGGCCCGGCGCAGCGGAAGGGAAGATGCGCCTGGTCGGCGACGTCGATTTCGACTCGGCGGTCGAGGTCGCCGGCGCGATCACCCCGGTGCCCGGCGGCGTCGGCCCCATGACCATCGCCTGCCTGCTCGCCAACACCGTAACCGCCGCCTGCCAGCAGGCGGGGATCGAGGAGCCGGCGGGGTAGGGGGCGAAAACCGAAAACGCCGCTCGTTCGTCGAGGCCCGAACACCAAAATTGCCGCCCCGGACCTGATCCGGGGCCCAGGGCCGACCCGGAAGGTGTTTGCCTGTTGCCCCTTCGACAAGCTCAGAGCCTGCCCTGAGCTTGCCGAAGGGGCAGGCCCCTGGTCCCCGGATCGTCGCTGCGCTCCGTCCGGGGCGGCATCGAGGGATGGTTTGACGGCGTCGCCCGGCGGAATGGCAGCGGGCCGCAAACGCAAGGCCGCAGATATAATTCCCTCTGAAACCTTCCCCTACCGCCCCCGCTGCCGTCCCAGCAGTTGCAGGCGCAGGGCGTTGAGGCGGATGAAGCCTTCGGCGTCGCGCTGGTCGTAGGCGCCGGCGTCCTCCTCGAAGGTGACGATGGCTTCGTCATAGAGGCTGTTCGGCGACGTGCGGCCGGTGACCATGACGTTGCCCTTGTAGAGCTTGAGGCGCACCGTGCCGTTCACCCGCTCGCTGGCATGGTCGATGGCGGCCTGGAGCATCTCCCGCTCCGGCGCGAACCAGAAGCCGTTGTAGACCAGCTCGGCGTAGCGCGGCATCAGCTCGTCCTTGAGATGGGCCGCGCCGCGCTCCAGCGTGATCGATTCCATCGCCCGCCTTGCGTGGAACAGGATCGTGCCGCCCGGCGTCTCGTAGACGCCGCGGCTCTTCATGCCGATGAAACGGTTCTCGACGATGTCGATGGCGCCGATGCCGTTCGCGCCGCCCAGTTCGTTGAGCCGGGTCAGCAGCGCGGCCGGGCTCAGCGCCTCGCCGTCGATCGCCACCGGGTCGCCGCGCTCGAAGGCGATCTCGATCTCCGCCGGCCGGTCCGGCGCGTCCATCGGCGAGACCATGCGGGTCAGGATCAGGTCCAGGTCCGCCGCCTGGGCCGGGTCCTCCAGCACTTTGCCTTCCGAGGAAATGTGCAGCAGGTTGGCGTCCTGGCTGAACGGCGGCTCGCCGCGCTTGTCCCGCGGCACCGGAATCTGGTGCTTCTCGGCATAGTCGACGAGCCGGGCCCGGCTGGTCAGGTCCCATTCGCGCCACGGCGCGATGATCCTGATGTCCGGCTTGAGGGCGAGATAGGTGAGCTCGAAGCGGACCTGGTCGTTGCCCTTGCCGGTCGCGCCGTGGGCGACGGCGTCGGCGCCGGTCTCTTCGGCGATCTCGATCTGGCGTTTGGCGATCAGCGGCCGGGCGATCGAGGTGCCGAGCAGGTAGGTGCCCTCGTAGACCGCGTTGGCCCGGAACATCGGGAAGACGTAGTCGCGGACGAAGTCCTCGCGCAGGTCCTCGACGTAGATTTCCCGGATGCCGAGCATTTCGGCCTTGCGCCGCGCCGGCTCCAGCTCCTCGCCCTGGCCGAGATCGGCGGTGAAGGTGACGACCTCGCAGCCGTAGGTGTCCTGCAGCCAGCGCAGGATCACGGAGGTGTCCAGCCCGCCGGAATAGGCCAGCACGACCTTCTTCACGCCGCTCGTCTTGCTCATCGCTCCGGTCCCGGCTGTCTGGGGTTTGCATCCCGCTGAGAATGTGCCCGCAGATGTGCTTGGGGTACGCGCCGGGACAAGGGGTCAAATCCGCCATGCCGCAGCGCTTGTCGGCGGGTCCGCCGGAGTAAGTTTGAAAATTTTTCTGTTTTTCGACATTTTTCCTTGACACGGCAGCTTCCGCGCCCTATATCGGCCCCGTCAACGCCCGAAGTGCGCCCGCTGCGGCCGGCCGACGCCCCGAAAACATGGATTCCCCTGCGAAACGGGCTGGACCGTGCGTCCGCTCTCCGTCTCCCCTCCCGTCATTCCGACCGGAGCGCCCCGGATTTGGTCCGGGGCGCGTAGCGGAGGAATCTCAACGCATGACTACGGGTTTCCTGTGGGTGGGATCGAGCCGGGATTCCTCCGCTCCGCCCCGGCCCGCAGGGCCGTGGCTCCGGTCGGAATGACGACGAGAGGTTTCGCGGAGGAATCGAAAACATACGGGAACATGCGTATTCCCGCTTTCCGGCCCGCCGCCGCCGATCGGCCATCCGATCCGCCATCCAATGCGCCACCCTGTGCGCCGCCTGGGCTTGACGGCCGGACCCCGTCCGGTTCGACCCTCCGATTCTGCCGGGCCTTGCTGCCCGGCGATGCCGCCCCCGGTGTCGACCGGCGCTCCCGCCCGGCCGGGATTCTGGAAAAATTCCTATCTGGATTGATTTTGCGCATTTCCGAAAGGTGTCTTTCCAACGATTCCAAAGGGTTAGGGCTGCCGGGTGCAAAAAAACACGTAAGAAAGACCGGTCTGTCTAATAAGAAAAACAGAGCGATTTCAAAGACTTAGGCAAACTGATTTTGAACATTTATTCAAAATCCGGCCGTTCTCCAGCCTCCGCTCCGACCAGCGCCGCCACCCGCGCCCGCAAATCCGGCAGCAGTTCGGCCTCGAACCAGGGGTTGCGGGCGACCCAGCCGCGGGTGCGCCAGCTCGGGTGCGGCGTCGGCAGGGTGCCGGGCAGGAAATCGCGCCAGCGGGCGACGGTTTCGGTCAACGTCCGGCCGCGCCGCGGGCCCAGATAGTGCGCCTGGGCGTAGCCGCCGACCAGCAGGGTCAGTTCGACCGCCGGCATCAGCGCCAGCAGGGCGGCGTGCCAGTGCGGCGCGCATTCCGGCCGGGGCGGGGCGTCGCCGCCGCGCGGCAACCGTCCCGGATAGCAGAAGCCCATCGGCATAATGGCGATGCGCCGCCGGTCGTAGAAGGTCTCCCGGCTTATGCCCATCCAGCCGCGCAGCCGGTCGCCGCTCGGATCGTTCCACGGGATGCCGCTCTCATGGACCTTCGTCCCCGGCGCCTGGCCGACGATCAGCAGCCGCGCCGTCGCCGAGGGCCGCAGAACCGGGCGCGGGCCGAGCGGCAGGTCGGCGGCGCACAGGGTGCAGCCGCGCACCTCGCGCCACAGGGCGTCCAACGCGGGGGCGTCCAGCGCTTCGCTCAAAAGCCTTCTTCGAGGACGCGCTCGACCCAGGCCGGCACGACCTCGGTCGCCGGGCCGTAGACCGTCTCGGCGAACATCGTCGCGCCCTCGCTCGGCTCCATGTTGAGCTCGACCGTGTGGGCGCGCGCCGAGAAGATCGCCTCCTGCACGAAGCCGGCGGCTGGATAGACGTTGCCGGAGGTGCCGATGGAGACGAACAGGCTGCATTGCGCCAGGGCGCGGGAGATCCGCTCCATCTCGAACGGCATCTCGCCGAACCACACGACGTGGGGGCGTATGCCGCCGGCGCGCTCGCAGGCCGGGCAGACCGTCCCGATATCCATGTCGCCGGTCCAGCCGTGCACCGCGCCGCACAGGTCGCAGCGCGCCTTCAGCATCTCGCCGTGCATGTGGATCAGGTTCTTCGAGCCGCCTTCTTCGTGCAGCGCATCGATATTCTGGGTCACGACCAGCACGCTGTCCGGCCATTCGGCCTCGAGGCGGCCGAGGGCGGCATGGGCGGCGTTGGCCCGGACGTTGTCGGATTGCAGCTCGCGCCGGCGGTGGTTGTAGAAATCGTGCACCATCTTCGGGTTGCGGGCGAAGCCCTCCGGCGTGGCGACATCCTCCAGGTTGACCCGCGACCACAGGCCGTCGGCGTCGCGGAAGGTGTCGAGCCCGGATTCCTTGGAGATGCCCGCCCCGGTGAGGACGACGATATTGCCCCGCTTCCTGCCCCGCATGGCCGATCCTACGTCCTCTCGCCCCGCCCGGCCGCCGCCGGCCCCCTATCGTCGCGGGGATTATCGCGGCCGAGCGCCGCCCGCGCCACCTTCTTCATCACGGTCGGCAGGGCCTGCCGGTCGAGGCGGGCCGGGTCCTCCCAGACCGCGCCGCTTGCCGACTCGCCCGTCCGGTCTTCGGTCCGGGCGGTGCGCACGGCGAGTTCGAGCCGGAAATGGGTGAAGACATGGCCGACCGTGCCGGCGTCGCGCTCCGCGGTCACGGCGACCGGCGGGCGGCCGCTCGGTTCGGCCCCCTGCGGTCCGGCTTCCGTCCAGCCGGTGCCGGGAAACTCCATCATGCCGCCGAGCAGGCCGGTCTCCGGCCGGCGTTGCAGCAGGACCCGGCCGTCCGGCCGCTCGATCCACCACACGATGCCGCGGCGCAGCGGTTTCGCTTTCTTCGGCGCCCGGCGCGGCAGGTCCGCGGCCACGCCCCGACGATACGCCGCACAGCCGGCCGACCACGGGCAAAGCAGGCATTGCGGCGCCCGCGCCGTGCATACCGTCGCCCCCAGATCCATCACCGCTTGGGCATAGTCGCCCGGCCGCCCGTCCGGTCCACCGTCCGGCGTCGTCAGCGCCGCGAGCCGGCGCAGGACCGGTTTGGCCGCCGGCAGCGGCGTCTCGACGGCGTGCAGCCGGGCCATGACCCGCTCGACATTGCCGTCCACCACCGTCGCCGGCCGGCCAAAGGCGATGGCGGCGACCGCCGCGGCGGTATAGGCGCCGATGCCGGGCAGGGCGCGCAGGGCGTCCTCGGTATCGGGGAAGACGCCGCCATGCTCCTGCATTATCGCTCTGGCGCAGCGGTGCAGGTTGCGCGCCCTTGCGTAATAGCCCAGGCCCTGCCAGGCGTGCAGCACATCGTCCAGCGGTGCGGCGGCCAGGTCGCCGACAGCCGGCCACCGCGCGACGAAGCGCGCGAAATAGCCCGCCACGGCCGCCACCGTGGTCTGTTGCAGCATGATTTCGCTCAGCCACACCCGGTAGGGGTCGGGCCGTCCGGCGGCGCCGGTCGGCACGCGCCAGGGCAGGTCGCGGGCGTGCCGGCCGTACCAGTCGAGCAGGGCGGCGGACGCCTGCGCCGGACCGCCGAAGCCCGCCTCCAGCCGCGCCCCTGCGGCGGAAAGCGCGGCGGACAGCAGGGCATCGGTGGCGCGGGCATCGGGCATCGGTCACAATATGCAGCAAGCAGCGCTGGCGAAGAGCCGAACGGTCGGCTACGCTATCGCCGTCCTCCGGCAAAGGCCAGATCGAGCCCCCGAAGCCCCCGAACGATGGCGAGACGTTCCGCTTCCTCCCCCGCCTCCGCCGCTGCGCCGGCGAAACGCGCCGCCCGGCGCGGCTCCGGTATGCGCCATATCGCACCGGCCGCCGCCGCCGCGGCGCGCCCGGCGCTGCGCAAGCGCGGGCTGGCGGTCGCCGGGGTGCTGGCGGACTGGCACAGGATCGTCGGCGCCTTCCTGGCCGGAGCGACCGCGCCGGAGAAGCTGGTGGCGGGCCGGTCGCTGCCCGAAGGCGGACGCGACGCCGGCGTCCTCCATCTCCGGGTCGGCAGCCCGGCGCTGGCGCCGGAAATCGCCCATCTGGCGCCGCAGATCATCGAAAAGGTGAACGGCTATTTCGGCTATCGGGCGGTCGCCCGGCTGCATATCCTGCACGCGCCGGTCAGCTGCCCCGACACCCGCCCCGAAAACCGGCGGGCCGGCGTTGCGCCGCCCGATGCCGCGCCGGCCGACAAGGAATCCGTGCGCCGGCAGACCGCCGGAATCGAGGACGACGGCCTGCGCGACGCCCTGCAACGGCTCGGCGAGGCGGTTGCGGCCCGGCAGGGCCGGGGCTGAACGCCGGCGCCGCGCGCGAACCGTGCCACAATGCCGGCGCATTCCCGCTTCAGTGACGGCATTCCGGCGCCATGACGGCCCCCGTGACAGCCCTCATGACAGCCCCCATGACAGCCCCGTGAAAGCAGTGTGCCCATGACAGCAGTGTGATTGTGCAGTTATGCACAGGCGCGATTACCCTGTTGCCGCGCGTTTGAATTTCGCGCATCATCCATATATTGTGGCGAGGTGTACATGAACCACAACCGCTTGTTGACCGTCGTTCCCGTCCTGCTGGCCGCCTTCGTCCTTGCATTCGGGGCGTTCGCCCTGCCGGCGCGCGCGGAAATCGCCTCGGTGAAGGACGCCCTGAAGGAGATCGGCTACGGCAAGGCCGGGGCGCCGGTCCTCATCTACGGCTTCGAATCCCTGTCCTGCCCGCATTGCCGCGAATTCCATGTCGGCGCCTGGCCGCGCATCAAGAAGACCTATGTCGATACCGGCAAGGTCCGCTTCGTGCTGCGCGATTTCCCGCACAATGCACAGGGCTTCCTGGGCATTCTGACCGCCCGGTGCCTCGGCCCGGCCCGCGCCAAGGGAATGGTCGAGATCCTGTTCGCCAACCAAGCGCAGTGGGCGTTCCTGGGCCGGGACAAGTTCTACACGGCACTGGGCCGCTACGCCCGCCTCGGCGGCCTGAGCGACGCCGATTTCAAGGCCTGCCTCGACAGCAAGGACATCGTCAAGGGCATCTCGGACAGCGTCAACGACGCGACGGCGAGGTTCAAGATCCAGAGCGTGCCGACCTTCCTGATCGGCACGAAGAAGCAGATCGAAAGCGGCGCGGCCAAACGGGTCGACGGCGCCCGGCCGTTCGAGACCTTCGACCGCATCATCAAGGAAGCGCTGGCGGCGGCCGGCAAGTAGCAGGCCGCCCCGCACCGGCGGCCGGGAAGGACGGGTTGGTCCAGTTCAGCAAGATTCGTCTGACGGGGTTCAAGTCCTTCGTCGATCCGACGGAACTGGAGCTTTCGCCCGGCCTGACCGGCATCGTCGGGCCCAACGGCTGCGGCAAGTCCAACATCCTCGAAGCGTTCCGCTGGTGCATGGGCGAGGGTTCCGCCCGGCAATTGCGCGGCGGCGGTATGGACGATGTCATCTTCAACGGCACCGCCGACCGCCCGGCGCGCAATATCGCCGAGGTCTCCATCGACCTGGATAACGGCGCCGGCGATGCGCCGGCCGCCGTCAACGGCTTCGAGCAGATCGACGTCACCCGCAGGATCGAGCGCGACAAGGGGTCCAGCTTCCGGATCAACGGCAGCGAAGCGCGCGCCCGCGACGTCCAGCTGCTGTTTGCCGACCTGCAGACCGGTTCGCGCTCCTCCGCCATGGTGAGCCAGGGCCGGGTTGCCGCCATGATCGCGGCCAAACCGGCCGAGCGGCGCCTGGTCCTCGAAGAAGCCGCTGGCATCACGGGCCTGCACTCCCGGCGCCACGAGGCCGAACTGCGCCTCAAGGGTGCGGAGACCAACCTCGACCGGCTGGAAGACCTGCTCACCGAGCTGGCCGACCAGATGCAGCGGCTCAGGCGCCAGGTGCGCCAGGCGACCCGCTATCGCAACATCAGCGGCCATATCCGGCGGACCGAGGCCGTCCTGCTGCATCTGCGCTGGACCGAAGCCGAGGCCGCGCTGGCCGATGCCCGTCGCAAGCGCGCCGAGATTGACCGGCGGGTCGAAGCCCTGACCGGCGCAGCGGCGGCGCTGTCGCAGCGTTCGGCCGAAGGCGGCGCCGCGCTGTCCGGCCTGCGTGAGGACGAGGCGGCCGCGGCGGCCGGTCTGCAGCGTCATCTGGTCGAGCGCGACGGGCTGATCGCCGAAGCGCGGCGCCTGGCGGCGCGGCACGAGGAACTCGCCCAGCGGCTGGAGCAGATCGACCGCGACCTCGAACGGGAACGGGCGCAGCTGGCCGACGCCGCCGGCGCCGTGAGCCGGCTCGACGAGGAGCTGCGCCAGCTCGACCGGGACGAGGCCGGAGACGAGGCGGCGCGGGCTGCCGCCGCCGCGGCCGTGCAGGAGAGCCGCGCCGGGGCCGAAGCCTTCGAGAAAGAGGTGACCGCGGCGACCGAGCGGGCGGCCGCCCGGGAGGCCCGGCGGGTTGCCGCCGCGGACCGGGTCGCGGCACAGGAGCGGACGCTCGAAGGGCTCGACCAGCGTATTCTCGCCGCCGAGACCGAGCGCGATGCCCTGAACGCGGACGAAACGGGCTCCGGCCTTGAGGCGGCGCAGCGCATGGCCGATGCCGCCGAGGAGGACATCGCGCGGGTCCGGGCCGCGGCCGACCGGGCCGAAGCCGAGCGCGACAACACGGCCGAAGCGGTCGAGCAGGCGCGCGGCATTCTCGAGGCCCACAACGAGACGCTGACCCGCCTGCGCGCCGAAGCCGATGCTCTGGCCGCGCTGCTCGAACGCCGCGCCGCCGGCGATACGCGGCCGGTGATTGAGGATATCCGGGTGACCGCCGGTTATGAGGCCGCGCTGGGCGCCGCGCTGGGCGACGATCTCGACGCGCCTGTCGATTCCCGGTCCGGCGCGGCGGCGATCCGCTGGCAGGCCGATGCGGAAACGGGTGAAGAGGGCCCGGACCTGCCGCGCGCCGCCAGGCCGCTCAGCTGGTTCGTTGAGGCGCCGGCCGCGCTGACCCGCCGGCTCGACCAGATCGCCGTGGTCGAGGATTCCGATCTGCTGGAGGCGATCGCGCCCCTGCTCGCCCAGGGGCAGCGCGCAGTGTCGCGCGAGGGCGGCTTGGTGCGGTGGGACGGCTTCGTCGCCGCCGCCGGCGCGCCGACCGCCGCGGCCCGGCGCCTGGCGCAGCAGAACCGGCTCGACGCCATCGGCCGGGAAGCGGTCGCCGTGGAAAGGCAGGTTGCCGCGGCGCGCGCCGATCTGGATGCGGCCCGGACTGACGCCGATACCGCCGACGAGGCCTGGCGCGCCGCCAATACGGCCGTGCGCGAGGCGTTCGATCTGCTGAACGCGCGGCGCGCGGCGCTGGTCTCGCTGAACGAGGCGGCGGTATCGCAGCGCAGCCGCCTGGAGGCCGTCGCCGAGACGCTGGCGGCGCTGCAGGGCGAACGGACCGAAGCCGCCGGCGCGCTGGCCGAAGCACAGAGCGCGCTCGACGCCATTCCGGAAGACGGCGCGGCCCATGCGCAGTTGTCGGACATGCGCGGGAAACTCGCCGCCCTGCGCGAAGACCTCGCCCTGAAGGAGCAGAACGGCAACCGGCTGGAGGCCGAGGCGGCGGCGCGGGCGCGGCGGCGGACGGATGCCGGCGAGGACGCGGCGCGCTGGCGCCGGCTCATCGAAGACGGCGAGGCACAGGCGGCGGCGCTGGAAGAGCGGCGCGCCGGAATTGCCGCCGAAGCGGCGCAGATCGAGAGTCAGCCGGACGATCTTGCGGCCCGGCAGGCTGCGGCCGACACGCTGGTCGCCGAAAGCCAGGCCGCCCGCAGCGCGGCGGCGGCGGCGCTGGCGGAGGCCGAGTCGGCGCTCTCTGCTATCGACCGCGAACTGCGCGAAGCCGAGAAGGCGCTCGCCGAAGCGCGCGAGGGCAGGGGGCTGGCCGAGGGCCTGGTCAGCCAGGCGGAACAGACGGTCGCCCAGATCGCCGAGCGTTGCGCCGAGCGGCTGAATTGCCGCCCGGATGCCCTGCTGGAGATCGCCGAGCAGAGCCCGGACAAGCCCCTGCCCTCCCAGGCGGACACCGAACGGCGGCTGGACCGGCTGCTGCGCGAGCGCGACGGCATGGGCCCGGTCAATCACCGCGCCGAACAGGAATCGAAGGAGCTTGGCGAACGGATCGAGGAATACGAGACCGAGCGCGACGACCTGATCGGCGCGATCGAACGGTTCCGCCGGGCGATCGCCTCCCTGAACCGCGAGGGCAGGGAGCGGCTCCTCGAATCGTTCGACACCGTCAACGGGCATTTCCAGGCCCTGTTCACCCGCCTCTACGGCGGCGGCCGCGCCCATCTGGCCCTGACCGAATCGGACGACCCGCTCGACGCCGGCCTGGAGATCATGGCGAGTCCGCCGGGCAAGCGGCTCCAGCGCCTGTCGCTGCTGTCCGGCGGCGAGCAGGCGCTTACCGCGATTGCCCTGCTGTTCGCCGTGTTCCTGACCAATCCCGCGCCGATCTGCATTCTCGACGAGGTCGATGCGCCGCTCGACGACAACAATGTCGACCGGTTCTGCACCCTGGTCGAGGACATCGCCGAGGAGAGCGGCACCCGCTTCCTGATCGTGACCCACAACCGGCTCACCATGGCCCGCATGGACCGGCTCTACGGCGTGACGATGGCGGAGCGCGGCGTCTCGCAACTGGTCTCGGTCGACCTGCGCGAGGCGGAAGCGCTGCGGGAGACCGCGTAGCGGCTCCTAAAATAATGTCGCATCGCCCGGTTTGTCGCTGAATATCAGGGGGTTGGCCGGCAACGGGACGCGCATTTGCGCCTGGCGGCCGGATTGACAGCTTTCGCGGTCTCCCCCTAGTTTGCCGGCGTTTCCGGCCGGTTTTCTTCCGGCCGTCCCGCAGTTCCTTCGGCGGCCGGGCCCGCCGTCGCGGGCCGCACCGCGCGGAGGCGGCGCCATGGCGCAACAGGACCGTCCTCCCTCCCTCGATCAGCTCGACGCCCGATTGCGCGCAGCGCAGAAACGGCGCGACGGGAATCGGGCGGGGCGCGGCGGCACGCGGGACGCCGGGGACCGGACCGACCGGGGCAGGGGTATCGGCCTCGCGCTGCGCATCGGCACCGAACTGGTGGCGGGGCTCGCCGTCGGGGTCGCCATAGGGCTCGGGCTCGACTGGTGGCTGGGGACGAAGCCCTGGCTGATGATTGTCTTTTTCTTCCTCGGCGCGGCCGCCGGGATCGTGAACGTCTACCGGACGATGAGCGGCCTGGGCCACGCGGTGGGATATGCCGACCGGGACCGCGCGAAAGACGACGGCGGGCCGGGTCCGGACGAACGCGAAGGGGGATGAGCGGTGGCCGGCGAGAAACAGGGTCCGCTCGATCAGTTCACGATCAAGCCGCTGGTCAGCATCGACATCGGCGGCGCCGACCTGTCGTTCACCAACTCGTCGCTGGCGATGCTGATCACGGTGGCGTCGGTCAGCCTGTTCCTCGTCGTCGGCATGAGCCGCGGCCGCCTGGTGCCGGGCCGGTGGCAGTCGATGGCGGAGCTGAGCTACGAATTCGTCGCCGGGCTGCTGAAGGAGACGGTGGGCAACGAGGGCCGCCGCTACTTCCCGTGGATCTTCACCCTGTTCATGTTCATCCTGTTCGGCAACATGCTGGGCATGATCCCCAGCGCCTTCACCTTCACCAGCCACATCATCGTGACCTTCGCCATGGCGCTGGCGGTCTTCACATTCGTCACCCTGCTGGCGATCGTGAAGCACGGCTTCCGCTTCTTCAGCTTCTTCGTGCCGCCGGGCGCCCCGATGGCGATGTGGCCGCTGCTCATCCCGATCGAGGTGATTTCCTACCTCTCGCGCCCGGTCAGCCTTTCTGTGCGACTCTTCGCCAATATGTTGGCCGGACACACGCTGCTTAAGGTTTTTGCCGGTTTCGTGGTCGCGCTGGGCTTCGCGGGCATCGTGCCCCTGCTCTTTATCGTTGCGCTGACCGGGCTGGAAATCCTGATCGCATTCCTGCAGGCCTACGTCTTCACAATTCTGACCTGCCTGTACATCAACGACGCGCTCCACCTCCACTAGACCGCGCGGCGCGCCTGAACGATTCTGGAAAGGAACCGAGAATGGAAGTTGAAGCTGCAAAATTGCTGGGCGCCGGCCTCGCGGTGATCGGCGTGATCGGCGCCGGTATCGGTATCGGCAACGTGTTCGCCGCCTTCATCCACGCGGTCGGCCGCAACCCGGCCGCGCGCGGCGAGGTCTTCACCATGACGATGCTGGGTTTCGCGCTGGTCGAGGCCATCGCGCTGTTTGCCCTGGTGATCGCGCTCGTCATCCTGTTCGGATAGCAGGCCGCCTTTCCGGGCAGGCGCGCTTGCGTTAGCCCTGCCCGAAGACGGGACCGGCCGAACGGGCCCGGGCGCGGAGAACGGCGATGCCGCAACTGCAACAGATCGATACCTTCCTCTCGCAGGTCGTCTGGCTTGTGCTCGCCTTCGCCGTCCTGTTCGTCGTGCTGCGCACGATCGCGCTGCCGAAGATCCAGGCGACACTGGAAGCCCGGCGCGACCGGATCGAGGGCGATCTGGACCGGGCGCAGACCCTGCGCCAGGAGGCCGAGCAGGTTCTGGCCGAATACGACGCGGCGATGGCCGAAGGGCGCGACAGGGCCCAGTCCGTGATCCGCGACGCGGTCGAGGACGGCAAGGCGCAGGCCGCCACGACCCAGGCGGCGCTGGCCGCCCGGCTCGCCGACGACATCGCCGGCGCCGAGGCGCGGATCGCGGCGGCCCGGGACGAGGCGGTCGGCAATATCCGGGAGGTCGCCGTGGACGTGGTGCAGGCCGCCGCCCAGCGCCTGATCGGCGGGCGAATCGCCCGGAAATCGGCGGCCGACGCCGTCGATGCGGTCGCGGACCGGTAGGGAGCCGGCGCGATGGAGCTTTCCGCAGTCGCCGGTTCCGCTGTCCTGCTCGCCGCCGGCAAGGCCGCTTCGGTCGGCGGCTGGCTCGGCGACCTGTTCGATTTCGGCGGCGCAACCTTCTGGGTGCTGATCGCCTTCGTCATTTTCGTCGCCTTCATGGTCTGGAAGGCGCGCGGCGCGGTCACCGGCGCGCTCGACGCCCGGGCCGAGGCGATCCGCAGCGAGATCGAGGAAGCCCAGCGCCTGCGCGAGGAGGCCCAGGGCCTGCTCGCCGACTATCAGCGCAAGCAGCGCGACGCCCTCCAGGAGGCCGAGGCCATGCTGCGCGCGGCGGAGGAAGAGGCGGCCCGGCTGCGCGCCCGGGCGGAAGAGGATCTGGCCGCGTCCCTGAAGCGGCGCGAGCAGCAGGCGCTCGACCGGATCGCCCAGGCCGAGGCCGCCGCCCAGGCCGAGGTGCGCAACACCGCGATCGACCTGGCGGTCTCCGCGACCCGCAAGCTGCTCGAGGACCGGCTCGACGAGAAGAAGGCCGCCGGCCTGGTCGACCGGGCGATCGACGAGCTGCCCGGCAAACTGCACTGAGCATTTTACCGGCCGCCGCGCCGCTGCACCGGCGGAAGAAGCCGGAATCCCTTCCTGTCCCGTGCTGCCTGCAAGGAAAGTGCCGCCGCCCATGACGAAACTGAATCGCGCCGATTTCCGCTTCCACCATCCGCTGCGCGTCCGCTATGCGGAGGTCGACGGCCAGGGGGTCGCGTACAACGCGCATTACCTCACCTGGTACGATGTCGGGATCACGGAATATCTGCGTGCCATCGGCCACGACTATCCGCTGGGCGGCGATCCGGCGACCGGCTGCGATTTCCATCTGGTCAAGGCGCTCGTCGAATTCCGGGCGCCGATCTTCTACGACGACGAAATCGACATCTGCATCCGCACCCGCCGCATCGGCCGGACCAGCATCACCTACGATCCGGCGATCTATTCGAAGGATTCGGCCGACGACCTGCGGGCGACCGGCGAGATCGTCTGGGTCAACACCCATCAGCAGACCCACAGGACCGAGCCGGTTTCCGAACGGCTCATCGACGCCATCGTCGCGTTCGAAGGCCGCGATCCGCGCGCGGGTTGAGGCCGGCGGCGGTGGCGCAGTCCGCCGAAGGGCCGTCAGAGGGCCGATTGCCGACGCCCGCCGCCTGTGCCACTTAACGGCCATGTCAGACCGCCTGCGCCTTTCCCGTTCCGACGACAATTTCTATGCCTGGAGCACGCTGGACCGCGCGTCGGCCCGGCGCGGCGACGCCGGGTGGCTGGAGGCGCAGCTGCGCGGGCCGCAGGGCCGCCTGGTTCCGGTCTGGCGCTCGCGCAACCTGATCGATCCCGGCGCGCCGCCCGAGGATCCCCCCGAAGCCACGATGCTGCCGGCCGAGCGGTTCGGCGCGCTGCTCGAACGGGGCGACACGCCGCTGTTCCTCGGCCTGCACGGCGGACTGGCCTATTTCGCCAGCGATCTTTCGAACCTCGAACAGGCGGAGGCCGAGTTGATCTGCGGTGTCCGGGCGGACCGGGCGGAGTTTCTCGACCTGCGCTTCACCGGGCCGATGATGAACCGGGAGCACGGCAACTTGTTGGCCTATGCCCGCGGGATGCTGACCTGGCGGCGGCGCCACAGGTTCTGCGGCGTCTGCGGCGCGGCGACCGAGCCGAAGGACGGCGGCCATCTGCGCGTCTGCTCCGATGAAGACTGCGGGACCAGCCATTTCCCGCGCACCGATCCGGCGGTCATCATGCTGGTGACCTACGGCGACAAGTGCCTGCTCGGGCGCCAGAAGGTCTGGCCGCCGGGCATGCACTCCACGCTTGCCGGCTTCGTCGAGCCGGGCGAGACGCTGGAAATGGCCGTCGCGCGCGAGGTCTTCGAGGAATCCGGGGTCCGGGTGCACGACGTGCGCTATCACTCGTCGCAGCCCTGGCCGTTCCCGACCTCGCTCATGCTGGGGTTTCATGCCCGGGCGCTGTCGGACGACCTCGACGTCAACACCGAAGAACTCGAAATGGCCGCCTGGTTCCGGCGCGACTGGGTGATCGAGCAGATCGGCAAGCGCAGCGAGACGTTCAAGCTGCCGCGCCGGGATTCGATCGCCCGGCAGTTGTGCGAAGACTGGCTGGCCGGCCGGGCCGGGTGAGCGGCATGAGGAATTCCGCGCCCGGATTGCCGGATTTGCTGACGGACGGCTATGCGCGGTTCCGTGAAACCGACTTTCCGCGTCACGAGGCTACCTACCGGGCCCTGGCGGAGGGCCAGGAACCGCCGGTCATGGTGATCAGCTGCTGCGACAGCCGGGTCGATCCCGAAGCGATTTTCGACGCCGGACCGGGCGAACTTTTCGTCGTGCGCAACGTCGCCAATCTGGTGCCGCCCTGCGACCTGGACGGCGGCGACTGCGGCACCGGGGCGGCCATCGAGTTCGCCGTCGGGGGCCTCGGCGTCGGCGATATCGTCGTCATTGGCCACAGCGGGTGCGGCGGCATCCGGGCCTATATCGAGAGCAGGGGCGCCCCGCCCGGTGAGTCCGGCGCGCCTGGCTTCATCGGCAAATGGATTTCGACGGTCCGTGGCGCGGAAGCCCGCCTGCCCGCCGACGCGCCGAAGGAAGGGCAGGGCCTGCAAGAGGCGTTCGAATACGCCTCCATCCGGAATTCGCTCGATAACCTGATGACCTTCCCGATCGTCCGGCAGGCGGTCGATGCCGGCCGGCTGAAGCTGCACGGCGCCCATTTCTCGATCGCCGACGGGCGGCTTACCGTGCTCGACCCGGCGAGCGGGAATGCCGCGGTGCCGGAATGACCGCACCGGCCTTTCCCTATATCAGCACCCGCGGCGCGGCGGCGCCGGCCGCGTTCGACGATATCCTGCTGTCGGGCCTGGCGCGCGACGGCGGCCTGTATGTGCCCGAAGCCTGGCCCGCCTGGACGGCGGAGACCCTCGCCAGCTGGCAGGGCCTGTCCTATGCCGGACTGGCGGCGGAGGTCTGCGCGCCCTTCATGGCGGGCTCCGCCGCCGCGGCGGACCTGCCGGCGCTGACCGAAGCCGCCTATGCGGGCTTCGACGATACCGCCGTGGCACCGCTGGCCGATCTCGGCGACGGCCTCTTTCTCCAGGAACTGTTCCACGGCCCGACCCTCGCCTTCAAGGATTATGCCCTGCAACTGGTCGGCCGGCTGTTCGATGCCGTGCTGGCCGCGCGCGGCGAGCGCATCACGGTGGTCGGCGCGACGTCCGGCGATACCGGCCCGGCCGGCATTGCCGCCTGCGCCGGCCGCGATGCGATCGATATCTTCATGCTGCATCCGAAGGGCAGGACGTCGGAAGTGCAGCGCCGGCAGATGACGACGGTGCCGGACGGCAACGTCTTCAACATCGCCGTCGAGGGCACCTTCGACGATTGCCAGGACATGGTGAAGGCGCTGTTCGCCGACGATGCGCTGCGCGACCGGGTGAACCTCTCGGCGGTGAACTCGATCAACTGGGCCCGGGTGATGGGCCAGATTGTCTACTATGTTCACGCCGCGCTGCACGTTCAGGGGCAAGCGGGTGCGCCGGTGTGGCCCGTCTGCTTCGCGGTGCCGACCGGCAATTTCGGCAACGTGTTCGCCGGCTACGCCGCACGGCAATGCGGCCTGCCGGTCGGCCGGCTGATCGTCGGCAGCAATGCGAACGACATCCTCACCCGCTTCTTCCGCCACAACGCCATGGAGATCCGCGGCGTGACGCCGACCCTGTCGCCGAGCATGGACATCCAGGTCTCAAGCAATTTCGAGCGCCTGCTGTTCGACCTGCTGGACCGCGACGGCGCGGCCGTGGCATCGGCCATCGGCGCATTCCGCACCGGCGGCTGCCTGCCGCTCGACGACGCGCGCTGGCGCCGGGCGGCCGCCCTGTTCGACGGCGCCAGTCTGGACGACGAGGGCACGGTCCGCGAGATGCGGGCGGTCTACGAGCGGACCGGCCGGCAGGTCGACCCGCACACGGCGGTCGGCCTGGCCGCGGCGCGGCAATGCCGGGCCGACGGCGATCAGGTCGTCGTGCTGGCGACGGCCCATCCGGCGAAGTTCCCGGACGCGGTCGAGCGGGCGACCGGCCATCGCCCCGCCCTGCCGCCGCACCTCGCCGACCTACACGATCACGAAGAGCGGTGCGTCACGATGGCGAAGGATGCCGCCCGGCTGACCGACTATGTGCTCGCCAACGCCCAGGCGGCGAGAGGATGATGGTAACTGTTTCGGAACGACGGACCGGCAGACTTCTACGAACTGTACTGACGATTCACTCCATCGCCTGGATAATGAACTCTTCAAACCGACCCTAATCTAAGGTGCGTTTCAGGGGAGATACCTTCGGTATGGGTTGGATGATGGACCGATTCGCTCAATTGTGCTAAGGAAAGCGGGTCAAGGCATACGAACCTTGACCCGCCCGCCGTCAGGCTTTGACCGCAGCCCGTAGGCTACGGTCGCGGCCTCTCCTACCGGGCGGTTGCCAGATCACCACACCCTCCTTTCTTCTGCGTCCGCGGTAGACTGGGTTATGATCGTGATGCCGGGGCCGACACCGCCCCGGCATCGGCAACTTGCCGCGCCACTCTACGTTTGTCAACCGACGGTGCGCGCCGGCTCATTTGAACACCTTTACCGTTGCAGAAATGCCACAATTGTTTGCCGCTAGATGAACAATTGGTTGACAAATGGACAAAAGCGACACATAACCCCTCCAGTCCGGCACCTCAATTGGAGCATCATAGCTATGGAAACAGATGGCGCTGCGGCGACTTCGGGAAGCCAGACCGAACAGACCGCTGAAAAAAAACGCCCGCGCGAGAAGTCGGGCATCTCATTTCCATATATGGACTTGAAATCCGCACTCGAATTCGCTCAAGCGGTCTATGCACGCAATGGGTCGTCCGAATGCCGTTTTGAGGAGGTGGCAGGACAGATGAGCTTGAGCCCGACCAGCTCTGGCTTCCGTGTCCGGGTTGCGACAGCGCGGCTATTTGGTCTGACCCAGAAAGCCCGAGGGTCAAACCTCGTTTGTTTGACGGACTTGGGGTTACGCGCTGTTGATGCTTCGACCGAACGCAAGGCAAAGGCAGAAGCCTTCCTTGTCATCCCGCTGTTCAAAAAGGTCTACGAAGAATATCTTGGGATGACCCTGCCTCCACCGGATGCGCTACGGCGCCAGATGGAATCCTTTGGTGTACCATCCGGGCAAACTGACCGCGCACGTCAAGTACTGCTTCGTTCTGCCGAAACAGCCGGCTTCTTTGAAAATGGCCGCGACAAACTGATGATGCCTGGCCATTTGGGCGGGGAGCCCGACGGATCGGTGTCCACCGATTCGCATGTACAGCAAAGTCGCCAAAATCGAAGCGAGTCTGGAAATGGCGCTAGCGGGCCAAGCGACGATGATGAAATTGATCCGGTCATCACCGCGCTACTTGCACATCTGCCTCCTCGAAAAACGATGTGGCCAAAATCAGAGCAGGATGCATGGATCGAATTGCTCCGAGGAAGCCTTCGCTTCATCTACTACGATGAAGAAACCTCCGAGTAGCCAAATTTGGCGAACGAGGACGGAATGGATCGTCTAGGGAGAACCTCGAAGGCCATCGAGAATGGTCGCAAATACATCGCAATTCTGATCGTATGACAGAAACCGCGCAGGTCACGACGCTTCCCGGCGGTCTGCGGATCGCGACCGACGCCATGCCCCAGGTCGAGTCCGTGTCCTGCGGCGTCTGGATCGACGCCGGCGCGCGCCACGAGCCGGCCGAGGTCAACGGCGTGTCCCATCTGCTCGAACACATGATGTTCAAGGGCACGGCGCGCCGCAGCGCGCAGGATATCGCCGACGAGATCGAGGCGGTCGGCGGCCATATCAACGCCTGGACGTCGCGCGAGGCGACGGCGTTCTTCTGCAAGACGCTGAAGGGCGACCTGTCGCTCGCCGTCGACATCCTCGGCGACATCGTCCAGCACAGCCTGTTCGACGAGGCGGAGCTGGCGCGCGAGCGGGATGTCGTGCTGCAGGAAATCGGCCAGGCAATGGATACGCCGGACGACATCATCTTCGACCATTTCCAGCGAACCGCCTATCCGGACCAGGCGCTCGGCCGGCCCGTGCTGGGCGATCCGGCAATCGTCGGCAGCTTCCCGCGCGACCGGCTCGACGGCTATCACAAGTCCAACTACACCGCGCCCCGGGCGGTCGTGGCCGCCGCCGGCAACCTGGAGCATGAGAGCTTCGCCGCGATGGTCGAAGACCGGTTCGCGGCGTTGGCGGCCGGCAGCCGGCGCGCGCCCGAACCGGCACGCTACGACGGGGGCGACTATCGCGAAGAGCGCGATCTGGAGCAGCTTCACCTGCTGCTCGGTTTCCGCGGCGCGGCTCACGCGGACGACGATTATTTCGCCGCCATGATGCATTCGGCCATCCTCGGCGGCGGCATGTCGTCCCGCCTGTTCCAGGAGGTGCGGGAAAAGCGCGGGCTGGTCTATTCGGTCAACAGCCACAACACCGCCTATGCCGACACCGGCCTCTACGGCATCTATGCCGGCACCGGACCCGACCGGGCGGCGGAGCTGGCGCCGGTCGTGCTCGACCAGCTGGCCGACCTCGCCCGGGGCGCCGGACCGGAGGAGCTGGCCCGGGCCAGGGCGCAGGCCCGCGCCGGCCTGCTGATGTCGCGGGAAAGCACGGGCGCGCGCTGCGAGCAACTTGCGCACCACATGATGGTTTACGGGCGGCCGCTGCCGCCGGCGGAGATCCTGCAGAAAATCGATGCGGTCGACGAAGCGGCGGTCGGCGCGTTCGGCGAAAAGCTGCTCGCCGGCCCGCTGACCTGCGCGGCGCTGGGCCCGGCCGGCGACCTGGAGCCTTACGATGCGATGGCGGCGCGGCTCGTTGCTTGACGTCGGGCCGCCTGAGACGTCAGGCGTGGCCGGCGGTGCTGGACAGCATGCTGGGATCGATGCCGAGCGTGCCGATGGCGGTGCGCCAGCGGTCTTCGTCCAGGTCGGCGCCGAAGACCAGGGATACGTCGGCGTCGGCGGTCAGCCAGCCGTTCTGCTGGATTTCCTGTTCGAGCTGTCCGGCGCCCCAGCCGGAATAGCCGAGGGCGAGCAGGCAGTGATCCGGCCCGCCGCCGGCCGCGACCTCGCGCAGGATATCGACCGACGCTGTGAGGCCGATGCCGTCGCTGACCGCCATCGTGCCCGTGTGGCTGTAACCGCCGCCGTGGAGCACGAATCCGCGCGCCGTCTCGACCGGCCCGCCGATATGGACCGGGATGTCGCGCTGGATCGTGCAGTCGTCGACGCCGACCTGCTCCAGCAGTTCCTTGAAGACGATGCTGTCCGAGCGCTTGTTGACGACGAGGCCCATGGCGCCGTCGCCGGAATGGGCGCACATGTAGATGACGGTGTGGGCGAAGCGCGGGTCCGCCATGCCGGGCATGGCGATCAGCAGCCGTCCGGTAAGCCAGGGATTGGCGCTTGCGGTCGAACCCGGAATCGTCATCCTCCGTCGCGGAACGCCGGCCTTATCCGCAGCCGGTCGCTTCCGAAGATAGGCCGACCGGCGCGCTGCGCAAGCGAAACCGCCCGCAAATCGGGAATTGTGACCGGATATGTAAAGGGGGGATGGCCCCGCGCCCTGCTGCTGGCGGCGGGTCTGGCCGCAGCCGCAGCGATGCCTGCCGCCGCGGCGCCGGCGGCCGAGTCGCCTTGGGCAGACGGGCTGGAGGGTCGGCTACGGCTCGTCGGCGGCGGCGGTGCGGGCGACAGCCGCTGGCTGGGCCTGACCATGGATCTCAAACCGGGCTGGAAGATCTTCTGGCGCTCGCCGGGCGCGCCGGGGCTGCCGCCGGTCCTGGACTGGCAGGGTTCCCGGAACCTGAAATCGGCGCGGATCGTCTGGCCGACGCCGGAGATTTTCACCAGCTTCGGCTTCCGGGCCCGGGGCTTCGGCGGCCGCTTCACCCTGCCGATCCGCGCGACGGTTCGGGATGCGGACGCCGCCCTGGAAGCGCGCGTCGCGGTGCTGTACCAGCTCTGCAAGGATGTCTGCATCCCGGTCGAGGCAATGCTCGCGCTCGCCGTTCCGCCCAAGGCCGCGCCGCACCCGGCCATCGTTGCGGCGCGTGCCCGGGTGCCGAAACAGGCCGGCGACGGCTTTGCGGTCTGGCGGGCCGAGCGGCGCGGGCGCGCCTTGAGCGTGCAAATCCGCCATCGCAGTCGAACTTTCGCCAAGCCGGTCATCCTCGTCGAAGCGCCAAGGGGCGTTCGGCTGGGCAGGACCGGCCCGGTGACGGCGGGCGCCGGTGGCCGGGTCGGCGTCTCGATCCCGATCCTGGGCAAGCGCCCGGTTCCAAAAGACTTCAGCGTCCGGGTGACGTTGATCGACGGCGCCGGCGCCTGGGAAAAAACCGTCCCGGTTTCAGCCGCTGTCGGCCGGTGACACGGCCGCTGGCTCCGCCACAGCCGGCCGGCTGCGAAGCAGCGGCAGCAGCAGCAGGACCAGGCAGGCGCACGCCGCCATGATGGCGACGAGCGGCCAGACGCTGTCTCCGGTGACGGTGCCCGAAAGCTGCGCTGCGGCGGCGCTCACCGTCATCTGGACGAACGCGACCAGGCCGGACGCCGCGCCGAAGGCGCCGGGGCTGGAATTGATCGCGCCGGCGACGCCGTTGGGGATGATAAGCCCCTGGAAGAAAGAGATGGCGTAGGCCGGCACGAACAACAGGGCCGGCGTGAGGGCGAACACGCCGAACAGCAGGGCCGCGACGGCCAGGACCAACGCGCCCAGAATCGCACCCAGCATGACCGAGCGGTCGAGGCCCAGCGTGTTCAGAAGCCGTGTCGCGGTGAAGCTCCCCACGGCAAACATGCCGGGAATGCCCAGGAACCACAAACCGTATTCACTCGGCGGGCGTTTCAGCAGCCCGTTCATCAGGTAGGGCGCGCCGGCGACGAAGGCGAAGAAGATCGCCATGCTGAAGGCCGAGATCAGCGTATAGCCCCAGAACCGCCGCGACCGCGCGACCTGGCGCAGGCCGCCCAGCGCCGACCGGACGATCGATCCGTCGCGGGAACGGGCGCGCGCTGCGGAGGGAAAGGTCTCGTGCAGCAACCCGACGACAAGGGCGCCGACCAGCAGGGCGAGCACGGCGGTTGCGGCAAAATTCGCCCGCCAGCCGAAGCCTTCGGTGAGAAACCCGCCGACCACCGGCGCGATCATCGGCGCGATCACCATCGCCATCGTCAGGTAGTTTATCGCCTTCGGCGCTTCGGCGGCGCCGTAGACATCGCGGACGATGGCGCGGCTCAGGACCATGCCGGCAGCGCCGCCGGCGGCCTGCGCGACCCGCCCCACGATCAGCAGGGTGACCGACGGCGCGAAAGTGGAAAGCAGGCTGCCGGCAAGGAACAGGCCCATGCCGCCGACCAGCACCGGCTTGCGGCCGAAACGGTCGGACAACGGACCGTAGAACAGGGTCGAAACGGCGATCGCCACCATCGACAGGCTGAGCGTGAGCTGGACGAAGGACTGGCTCGACCCGAAGTAGCGCTGGATTTCCGGTAGCGCCGGCAGGAAGACCTGCATCGAAAAGGAGCCCGCTGCCGCCATCAGCATCAGGACCAGGAAAAAGGCCGCTTTGGCTCTGACGGTCATGAATCGTTCATCGGCGGAACAGGCAGCGGCCGGGAGGGGCGGGGGAACGGGCGGCGCAAAAAAGAGCGCCGCGGAGCCGGCGCCGGGCGCAGCTATAGCGCCATCCGGCAATCGGCGATACGGGAAGCGCGCCGCAGCGGCGCTCCCCTTCGTTCAGCCGCTGCGTTCCTTGAGGAGCCAGCCGAAGACGAGCGTTGCCGCGACCGCGCCCGCAAGCTGGGCCAGGATAAAGCCCGGCGCGTGGGCCGGCAGGATGCCGGAGAAACTGTCGGTCAGGCTGCGGGCGATCGTGACCGCCGGATTGGCGAAGGAGGTCGATGAGGTGAACCAGTAGCCGGCCGAGATGAACAGGCCGACGGCGTAGGCCGTCGCCTCCGGGCGGAAGCGGACCGTGCCCAGGATGGTCGCCACGAGCCCGAATGTGGCGACGAACTCGCCGGTCCACTGGCCGATGCCGGTCCGGCTGTTGACCGAGGCGGCGAAGGCCGGCTCGCCGAACATCAGATGGGCGACCAGCACGCCGGCCAGCCCGGCGGCGATCTGGACAACGATGTAGACCGCCGCGTCGCGCGTGCCGATTTCGCGCCGGATCAGGAAGGCGAGCGTGACCGCCGGGTTGAAATGGGCGCCCGAGACCGGGCCGAAGATCAGGATCAGCACCATCAGGATCGCGCCCGTCGCCACCGTATTGCCCAGCAGGGCGAGCGCCACGTTGCCGCCGGCCAGCGTCTCCGCCATGATTCCCGAGCCGACGACCGTTGCGAGCAGAAAGGCGGTGCCGAGGGCTTCGGCGGCGAGTTTCCGGGCGAGGGAGAAGGTCATCGGCCGTGCGTTTGGGGGCGTTTCGGGCGCGGGGCCGCCGGCCGGGGTGCGCCGCGCCGCGGAAAGGCCGCCTACAGCGCCGCCCGGTCGTGCAGGGCGCCGATTTCCGCGTCCCGGGCGTCGTCGCGGCCGATCGTGTCGGAATGGGCGAGCCGGTGGAAGGTTTCCCAGACCACGCCGTCGGGATCAGACGCCCAGGTCTTGTTGCCTTTGGCGTAGCAGCAGAGGTTTTCCTTCTCCTCGAAGACGGACTGCTCGGCGTCGGTCAGCGCGCGGGTGATCGCCTTCAGGCTGTCGTCGTCCTCGACCTGGATGCCGAGATGGGAGACGCCGCCGCCTTCGCCGTCGCAGCATTTCTGCGTCGAGACGGCAAAATTGACCGCCGGCTCGTCGAGCATCCACTGGGCGTAGTCGTTCTTCAGCTTGTCCGGCGCGGCGCCGAACAGGGTCCGGTAGAACTGCACCGTCTTGTCCAGGTCCGCGACGTTCAGATGCACATGCAGGCGTTTCATTGCCGTTTCTCCTCTCGTTTTCCGTTCGGGGCCGGTCAGGCCGCGTCTTCGAGTGCCGCGCGAACCGCGGCCCGGACGATCTTGTGGCCCTTGCAGCAGTCTTCCATCAGGAACCGCATCAGCGCCCCGACGCCGTCGAAATCCGCCCGGTAGACGATCAGCCGCGAGCGCCGCTCCGACGTCACCAGGCCGGCCCGCTGCAAGAGACCCAGATGGGTCGAGAGCGTCGACGGCGCCGCGCCCAGCGCCCGGGCGATCTCGCCCGCCGGCAGCCCCGCCGGCCCGGCGCGCACCAGCAGCCGGAAGGCAGCGAGGCGGGTTTCCTGCGACAGGGCGGCGAAAGCTTCGGTGGCTGAATTGATTTCCATATTTCGATAATTATCGAATTAAAGGAGAAGGTCAAGGAGAATTTGGCAAGTGCGGCTTTGCAGGGCCGTGCTTTCGGTTCCGCCCCCGTCCCCGTCACTCCGGACGGCGCGAAGCGGCGATCCGGGGGCCAGGGCCACAGGACGGGCATCGCAGGAATTGCTCTGGACGCCGGATCAGGTCCGGCGCGGCTCCGGATGCCGGGCGTGGATTTGCCCCAGCGAGACCCTGCCCCGCCAGTATCGCTTGATCGGTTCAGCGTGATCGTCGCGGCACGATCGTCCATGGAGTACAGCGGTTCGCCGGTGCCCGAATCGAGGGCTCGTGCGGGCATGTCCGACAACCCGATGACCGTCACGTCTGCGAGCGGACTTCGGATCTCAAGGTCGGGAGCGGTTCGCTTCGCCCGCCGCCGTTCAGAATGCCGTCCTCGTCTTCGAGGAACCATTGCGGTGTCCGCCAGCCGGCCCTGCGGCGCTTGCCCATGAACTGCTTGTAGAGGCTGCGCTTCTCCGGATCGCCGTTTTCCTTGTGCACATAGGGGCAGACGTCGACGCAAAGGTGGCAGTACTCGTCGCGCAGGCGGCTGGCCTCGTAGCATTTCGGAATGTCGATCAGCCAGCGCTTGTAGCCGTCGGTCACCACATAGTCGTCCGAGCCCGCAATCGCCGCCGGCGGGCAGTTGTTCTCGCACAGCCGGCAATTCATGCAGTAGTCCTGGACGCCGAACAGGTCGGGTTCGTCCGGCACAAGCGGCAGGTCGGTGAGCACGAATCCGGGACGGAAGCTGGCGCCGAACCGGCGGTGGAGCATCGAACCGTTCTTGCCCATTTCGCCGAGGCCGCCGGCCACCATGGCCGGGATCGCCTGCAGCTCCATGGTGCCGTTGTGGTCGGCTAGGGCCGGGTAGCCGAGGCTGCGGATGAATTTGCCGAGTTCGGTCGAAACCTCCGCGCAGCGCACATAGACGTCGATGGTCTCCATCTCGACCGCGAGCGCGCCGCCGAGAACGGCCTGGTATTTCTCCTCAAGCAGCAGCGAGATGACGTATTTGTGCGGAAAGCTGTAGCCCTCGTTGATCATGACAGGCGTCAGTTCGCAGATTCCGACGTCGTCGGCGCCCAGCTCCCGTGCCTTGTCCTTGATCAGCCGGGTCATTTCGGCCGGATCCGCGACGGCGGTCCGCTCCGGATTGACCGGCCCGTCGCGCTCGGGCGCCAGTTCCGCCCATCGCTCGAAGGCCGTGCGCCAGGCTTGCGCCGGCATGTTGCGCCGGCCGTCGGCAAACAGCGGCACCTCCTCCATACCGCGCTCCTGCGCCATTTCGAGGACGATCGGGTCTGCCATCGGGCTGCGGAACTTCGAGATGCCGTCCACGGTTGGCTCCTCCCGGTTTCCGTCGTTACTCAGGAGTCGGGCGTGGCAGGTTCGCGGTGCATGACCCCGCCGATGCTTCTGCCGAACGCGGTGGGCTACTCCGCCGCCACCGCCGGGCCGGCGCGGGCTTCGGTCATCGCGGCGATAGCCTCGCTCAGGCTCTCGCCTTCCGGGTCGGCGAGGGCGGCGGCGCGGGCCTGGGCGATGTCGCCGGCGCGGTCGACACCTTCCGCCAGCGCCGGCTCGACGATCTCCGCGACGATCCGGCGATAGTTGCCGACGCCGCGTTTGTGGGTCTCGGAATAGCCCTTGATCAGCCGGGCGCATTCGATGGTCTCAAGCGCCATCGGCTTGCTGACGGCGGCCGCCTTGCGCACCAGGTCGAGCCAGCCCTCGATCAGGTCCTGTTCCTCGGCATAGCGGTAGCCGCGCCGGCGGAAGCGGCGCATGGCGGCCAGCGTCCGCACCCGGGCGAAGCCCCAGACGGTGTCGGTGCGGATATGCAGGCCGAAATGCCATTTGCGCGCCCTGGCCGGGTTGCGGTCGGCCCAGTCGACGACCCGGCGGCCCAGACCCTTCGGCAGCACGGAGGCGAACTCGTACGGCCCCGGCTTGAAATGCTCGGTCGTGCGGACGAGCTGGTCGTCCTGCGCCTGCACGTCGCGGCGCATCCGCTCGAAGCGCGACCTGCGGGTCTTGAACTGGGCGACCCGCATGATGTCCTCGAAGGTCATGCGCAGGCCGAGATGGCGCGCCGCCTCGTTGGTGATCTTGAAATCGCCGTCGCCGCGGCCCTCGTCGAGCGCTTTGACCGTATCGAGCCGTTCGAGATAGAGCCGGGCGTAGGCCGCGTCCTGATAATCGAGGCAGCGTCCGCAGGCCTCCAGCACGACGGCGTGGGTCTCCGACGGATAATCCCGTTCGATTCGCCCCTTCAGGTCGCCAACGGAATCGCCCGGCCGGGGCGCCGGCGCCTTCGGCGGCGCCGGTTTGGTCTGCAATTCGACGACATCGCCCGTGGCGTAGGCGAAACCGACATCGAAACCGGCCAGGTTGGACTCGACCGCCTTGCCCGAATCGCGGATGCCGTCCTTGAAGGCCTCGGGTTCGATGGGCAAGACGCCGGAGCCGGCCATGGCGCCGAGCAGGACCGAATTGATGATGGTGCCGGCGTCCTGGGCGGCGCGTTCGATATCGAACAGGATATGCCGCTTCGACATCTGCCTGGCGGCGTCGAGAATCTTGTCGCCGTCGTAGCGGCCGTCGCCCATCGCCATCTTCTCGGCCAGCGTGTAGACCCGGTGGGTCGAGCCGATCAGCGTCGTCTTCTCCGGGCTGATGAAGCCCTTCTCCATCGCCCGGCCGACCTCCATCAGCTCGGTCGCGATCATCATGTCGATGTCGCCCGGGCCCGGATACAGGTCGAGCACCGGCTCGATGTCGCCGGTCTCGGCATAGGGCTTGGGCACGATCTCGACATAGTAGGTCGTCGCACCCGTGCGCTGGGCCACGCCGGGGATCGATGTCGCCTGCACCGGCAGGCCGGCCTTGCGCGCCGCATCGACCAGCCAGGCGGTCAGCACGCCGCCGCCTTCGCCGCCCATCGCCGCGATGACGACGGTGACCGGCCGCTCCTCCGCCGGCTTGCGGCGGGACGCCTTCGGCTTGGCGGCCGCCTTGGGCGCCGCCTTGCCGGATTTCTTCGCGCTGGCCACGGTCAGGCCGCCTTTGCTGCGTCTTCCTGCTCCATCGCGCCTTCCTGGCGCGGCGCGAGGCGCAGTTCCTCCGGGCTGTAGACCATGCCGATGACGCGCTGGCGCACGCCGGCGAGCCAGCGCTCGAACGCGCCGGCGTTGTAGACGATCTCGGCCTTGTAGAAGGACGGGCACAGGATCGCCGCGTGGGCGACCTCGCCGCACAGCCCGCAGCCGACGCAGCCCGTGTTGACATGGGCGATCGGGTCGGTGCGCAGCGGGTCCGGGTTCGCCTTGATGGTGAGCGACGGGCAGCCCGACAGGCGGATGCAGCTGTGGTCGCCGGTGCAGACATCGTCGTCGATGCCGAAACGCGGCCGCACGGCGCGCTTGCCCTCGCGGATCAGCTTCGTTCGCTCGGCCTTCACCCGGCGCTGCTTGGCAAGCATGCACTCGCTTTCCGCGATGATGACCTTGAGGCCCTCGTGCGTCGTGGTCATCGCCTCCTTCAGGGTCTTGACCATCTTCGAGACGTTGTAGGTCCGCACCTTGCGCTGCCACTTGACGCCGAGCGCGCGCACCGTCTCCTCGATCGACATGTGCGACTGTTCGAAATTGCCCTCCTTCGGCGTCGACGGCACCCATTGCCAGCCCGTGGCCGAGGTGTAGCCGTTCTTCATCACGATCAGGATCGAATCGTTCCGGTTGAAGACGGAGCTGGCGACGCCGGTGCTCAGGCCGTTATGCCAGAAGCCGCCGTCGCCCATGATCGAGATGACGCGCTTGTCGAAATTCGGCGCGACCCCGGTCGAGCTGGCGAGGCCGAGGCCGTAGCCGAGCACGGTCTGGCCGATGCTGAAGGGCGGCAGGGCCGAGAAGGTGTGGCAGCCGATATCACAGCTGATATGCGTCTTGCCGAGATCCTTCTCCATCAGCTTGATGGCGCTGAACACCGGCCGTTCCGGGCAGCCGGTGCAGAAGGTCGGCGGCCGCGGCGGAACCGGGCTGCCGAGATATTTCGTGGCTTTGGTCTTGAGGCCGACGATGTACTTGATACGCGCGCCGGCGCTCCCCTTGTTGGTGTCCGGCAGGCCGATCTCGTCGATCCATTTGGAAACGCCGTTCTGCACGACGTCCGAGGTGTACTGGCCGGCCATCGGCAGCGGGCCCTTGCCGTGCACCTTCGTCTGGACGTCGGCCTTGCGCAGGATGACGTTGACGTCGTCCTCGATATAGGACGGGTGGCCTTCCTCCACGACCAGGACATGCTTCTTGCCGGCGCAGAAGCCGGAGATCTCTTCCGGCACCAGCGGGTAGGTGACGTTCATGCAATAGATCGGCACCCGGGAATTGCCGTAGATGTCGGCGAGGCCGAGATGGTTCAGGGATCGCTGCACCGTGTTGTACAGGCCGCCCTGGCAGATGATGCCGAGGTCGTCGAGCTCGCCGTCGAACGTCTCGTTCAGCTTTTCCCGGCGGATAAAGTCGATCGCGGCCGGCACGCGCTCTTCCCACTTGTGCTTTTCCTGGGCGTAGGTGCCCGGAGGCAGCGCGATCTTCATCAGGTCGAAATTCGGCTTCTCCAGCTTGCGGTTGCCGGTGAATTGCCCGTGTTGGTTGTCCTTGGCCTCGAAGCGGCCCTGGACGTGGCAGGCCAGGATGCGCAGCTGGACCATGACCGGCTGGTTGGAGGCTTCGGACAACTCGAAGGCCTTCTCGGTCAGGTTGACGATCGAGGTCAGGTTGGGCCGCGGATCGAACAGCCACAGGGTCGATTTCAGCGCATAGGCGTGGCTGCGCTCCTGGATGATCGAGGCGCCCTCGCCGTAATCCTCGCCCAGGATGACCACGGCGCCGCCGGTCACGCCGACCGAGCCGAGGTTGGAGAGCGCGTCCGAGGCGACGTTCGTCCCGACCGTCGATTTCCAGGTCACCAGGCCGCGGATCGGATACTGGATCGACGCGCCGAGCATGGCGGCTGCGCCCGCCTCGTTGGCGCAGATCTCCAGATGGACGCCGTATTCGTCCATGATGTCCTTGGCGTCGTTCAGCACGTCGACCAGATGGGAGACCGGCGAGCCCTGGTAGCCGCCGACATAGGAGACGCCGGATTGCAGCGCCGCCTTGGTGACCGCAAGGATGCCTTCGCCTTCGAAAATCTCGCCGTCGCCCTTCTTCAGCGACTGCACCTCTTTCGCAAATGACCGTTCCATGACCGTATCTTCGAATGATTCGGGGAGTGTTCGGAAAGATGTCCGGGTTGGAATGTCAGCGCTGGCGTCGTTCCGCCGGACATATTAGGGTCTTTCTCCCGCCAAGGCTAGCCGCGCGCATGTACACGCGCGCGGACGCGGCATGCACCCACACCATGCGCTACCGATATCGACGCCTCCTGCGGACGCCGAAATCTCCGTGCCCGGCGCGGGCGCGTCCGAAGCCCAATCCCGGAATTCTGCCATGCTTCGAAACCTCGCTGTCCTTCCGGCCTGTTTCCTGGCGCTGACGGCCTTCTCCGACGGTGCGAAGAAGGAACTCGCCGCCGCCTGCGCCGACAGCCTGGTCAAGCGGCAGGAGCGCGGCCAGGAAACGCCGAAGGTGCTGGTCGCCAACCGCACGCCGCTCTGCACCTGTGTCGCCGACGCTGTCGCCGAAGAGGGCGAAATCCCGGACGGCGACAAGCCGAAGGTCACGAAGATATTCGCGCTGGTCGCCGCCGGCGACAAGGAAAGCGCGCGGAACCTGCGCCTCGCACTCGACAAGACGGTCCACACGGCGATGCGCCGGATCACCCGCGACTGCGCCCGCGAATTCGAAAAGCCGGGGGAGTAGGCCGGCCGACGTTCTTCTGGCTTCATCCCGACCAATCACCCTTCAACCGTCATCCCGACCGAGCAAAGCGAGCGGAGGGATCTCGACTCGGTCTCACCCACAAGGACCCGAGTCCGGCGACGAGATTCCTCCGCTCCGCCCCGGATTGAATCCGGGGCTCCGGTCGGAATGACAGCGAGGGTGTAGGAACAGTTGGCAACCGCCCCTGTCTACACCGCCCCCACAGCTCCCAGCGCCAACCCTACCACCGCCGCAGCCGTCAGCAGCGGTACGGCGCCGATGCGGAAGCCGAAGGCGGCGATCAGCGCCGCGGCCGAAAGGGCAAGCGCCCAGGGGTTCAGCGATTCCGGCTGCGGGACGGCGACCAATAGGCCCCACGCCTCGAACCGGACGACCGTGCCGAAGATCGCGTGGAGCGCGAACCAGAGGGCGAGGTTCAGGATGACGCCGACCACGGCGGCGGTGATCGCGGCGAGAGCGGCGGTCAGAGCCCGGTTCTCGCGCAGCCGCTCGACGAAGGGCGCGCCGAGGAATATCCACAGGAAGCAGGGTGCGAAGGTCACCCAGGTCGTGAGCGCGCCGCCCAGAACGCCGGCGGGCAGGGCGGCCAGCAGACCGGGCTCGCGGAAGGCGGCCATGAAGCCGACGAACTGGGTCACCATGATGAGCGGCCCCGGCGTCGTCTCCGCCATACCCAGCCCGTCCAGCATCTCGCCGGGTTGCAGCCAGCCATAGGTTTCGACGCCGGCCTGGGCGACCCAGGCGAGCACGGCATAGGCGCCGCCGAAGGTGACGACAGCCATCTTGCTGAAGAAGACGGCGATTTCGGCGAAGACATGGCCGCCACCGAGCATCGCCCACAGGACGGCGACCGGGCCGAGCCACAGGACCAGCAGCAGGGCGGCGGTCAGGAACAGCCGCCGCCGGTTCGGCCGGCCGCCGGCCGGCGGCGCGTCGCCCAGGATCGTCGCGGAGTCGGCCTCCGCTTCGGCCTCATCGCCGTGCCCGCCGCCGGCGAACATCTCCGAACCGGACTGCGCGCCGATGAAGCCAAGGACCGCAGCGGCCAGCACGATCAGCGGGAAGGGTGCGGCGAAGAAGAAGATCGCGATGAAGGAGATTGCGGCGATCGCCTGCATTGCCCGGTTGCGCAGGGCCCGGCTGCCGATGCGCACGACGGCCTGGACGACGATGGCGAGCACCGCGGCCTTGAGCCCGAAGAACAGCGCCGCCACGGCGCCGACGTTGCCGTAGAGCGCGTAGACAATGCTGAGCGCCATGATGGCGACAGCGCCGGGCAGGACGAACAGCAGCCCGGCGATGAAGCCGCCGCGGATGCCGTGCATGAGCCAGCCGGTGTAGGTGGCGAGCTGCTGGGCCTCCGGGCCGGGCAGCAGCATGCAGATATTGAGCGCGTGCAGGAAGCGCGCCTCGCCGAGCCAGCGCTTTTCCTGGACCAGGATGCGGTGCATCACGGCGATCTGTCCGGCCGGCCCGCCGAAGCTCAGCAGCGCGACCTTCGCCCAGACGGCGAATGCCTCGCGAAGTGACGGCCAGGGCCGACCGTCGGCGCCCCTTTTCGCTTCGGGCCGCTTATCGGGGCGCTCTCCGGGATGATTTCCCGTTCGACCGGGCGGTTCGGCTGGCGGTGCGGTCATACGGGTATTTCAGGGGCGGGTTCGACTCGGACCGGCGGGCAAATAGCCGCCGTCAATTCGGTCAGGCGATCTCCGACAATCGGGGAAGGGCGGCGCGGCCGCGTTCGCGCATGGCGGCTTCGCGCGGCCGGTCGCGCTGCACCTCGGCGGTCGCCTGATAGGAAGGCCGCGCCGTGACGCGCGCCCACCCCCGGTCGGCCGCGGGGCGCCCGGCGAGCCAGAGGCCGCCAAGCTGGTGCAGGCGCTCGGCGAAGGGCTTTATGGCCGCGTCGGCCAGCGACCAACGGGGGCCGGCGAGTCATTCGCTCTGCTGGACGACGGTATCGATCAATTCGACCATGCCGGCCCGACGGTATCGGCGTCAATCGCCGGCGAAGGCGATCAAGCGCCCACAGACGAGTGCGCCCAGCCAGCATACCGTCGAGAGGATGGCGTGACCGGCCAGGCGCGCGCGAGGAGCGTCCTTGAGCAGAAACCCGTGGGTCCGGCACAGGGCGAGCGTGGAGAGAACCCCGACAGCGATGAAGACCAGCTTGAGCTGCAGGAATTCGATACCGCTGTATTCCCGCGCCCGGACCGCGAACAGCAGCGGTCCCGTGAGCAGGGCAAGGATCAGCCCGCTCGCCGCGACGGGTGCGAGCACCCGCACCACCGCTTCGCGGGAGATGCTCCGCCACACGCCGAGAAGCCGCAGGTTGAGCGGGACGACCGACCCGATCAGCAGGGCGATTGCGAAGATGTGCGCGCCGTTGACGGCGGCATAGAGCCAGCGGGAAGCCCGCAGGGTTTGCGCCAGGGCCGACCCTTCGATCGCTGCGAACAGGGATTCCAAGGTCTCAGTTGCGCCCGGGGTATAGAACGAATTCCCGTCTGCCCAGGAACAGCCGCTCCACCTTGACCCGTTTTTCCGACACATCGGCGGCCGGCTCGCCGATCACCCGGATCTCGACCCCTTCGGCCAGGTCGCCGTCCCTGAGGCCGGCGCGACGGTTGCGCCAAGGTTGGCCGACCTCGACCGTCCACTCCTCGCCCTCAACGTCGACCTTCAGGACGCCGTGGGGATTGCCCAGGCGGACGGTCTTGATAATGCCGGTCAGATCGATGTTGCCGCCGGTCGTCCACGACCAGCCGTGATGGGCCAGAGCCCCGGCGACCGGAGTCGTGAGTCCCAGGGCCAGGACCGCGATGAACAGGAGCCTCGTCATCAGGCACCTCCGAGTCTCGAGCGTTTCCGGGAAAGTTGCGCCGCACGGCCGGACATTCAAGCCGGCACGTCCCGGATTGCCTACAGGTCCGTGGCGATCATTACAGAAGGGAACCGCCGATCTGCACCAGCCATGACGGCGGATCGGGCAGGCCGTCAGCCCGTCATCCGGCGAACCACGCCGAAGGCGAACAGGACGCCGAAGGCAGTGAAGACCGCCCCGGCAAAGCCGAACATGTCATCGGTCGCGCGCGCAAGCATGAACAGCCCGGCGAGCGCGACCAGTATCCCGACGAACATCATGACGACATTGGACATGGGCGGCGTTCCTGTCAGGAGGCCTGCGGGGGCACCAGATCCCGGTAGGCGTGCCAGGTTGCATGGGCGACGAGCGGCAACGTCACGGCGAGGCCGATAAATCCGACAAGGAAGCCCGCTCCGGTGAACAGGACGATCAGGATCGCCCACAGCAGCATGGCGGATTTGTTGCGTTCCACCGTACGCAAGCTGGTCAGGACGGCTTCGAATACCGTCACGTCGCGGTCGATCAGCATGGGCGCGGACACGGCGGAAACGGCAAAAACGATCGTCGCCAGGGCCGCGCCGACAAGGCAGCCGACGACCAGGAAGCCCAGATTCCGGCCGGTCAGGATAACCGTTTCGATGAAGCCGAGGAGGTTCGGCGGTTCCGAGCCGAACGCCAGCGGCGGTTCGCTGCCGAAGAACACGGCGAACAGCAGCGTCGCAATGCGGATCCAGAACAGGAAGAAGAGTCCCAGCACGAAGCCGAGCAGCGCCACCTGGCCGGCATTGCGGCGCCACGCGCCCAGCGCGGTTCCGATACCGACGCGCCGGTCCTGCTCCAGTTCCCGGCTGACGTGATAGAGGCCGACGGCGAGCAGCGGGGCGACCAGCATAAAACCGGCCACCAGCGGCAGCACCAGATTGTACATCCGGTAGCGATGCAGGATCAGCAGAATGACGAGGCCGGCGACGGCGAACAGGGCGCCCCAGACCAGGCTCGTGCCGCGCGACCGGCGGAGATCCTCCCACCCGGCAGCAAGCCAGGTCCACGGCGCGCCCAAAGGGACGGTTCGGGTTTGCGTCGTCCTTTTGTCCGCCGATGCCTCTGCCACCGCCACGTTTCAGCCCCGCCGCACAGGTAACCGGTCAACCGGAAAAATCTACGTCCGCAAAGGGCGGATCAAATTGATATAAGTCAATGCCTATGCGAACATCAACCGAGTCCAATGCATCCGTTGCCGGGGGGCGCCTCGATGCAGTCCGGTGACGCCCGAAGCCATCAGATCGGGGGCGACCGACCGGCATGGTAGCTGCAACTGCCGAAGCGGGACCGGACGGCGTTGACGCCCTCGCCGGCGGAACGGCGCGCACCGCGCAATACCCCGCCTACAACATGACCGTGGTCCGCCAGTTCACGCTGGCGACGGCCTTCTGGGGCATTGTGGCGTTCCTCGTCGGCGTCATCATCGCCCTGCAGCTTGCCTTCCCCGTTCTCAATCTCGACCTGCCGTGGACGAGCTTCGGCCGGCTGCGGCCGCTCCACACTTCGGCGGCGATCTTCGCCTTCGGCGGCAATGCGCTGTTCGCGACCTCGCTCTACGTCGTCCAGCGCACCTGCCGGGCGCCGCTCTGGGGCGGTCCGGCGCTCGCCAGCTTCCTGTTCTGGGGCTACCAGATATTCATCGTGCTGGCCGGCACCGGCTATGTCATGGGCGTGACCCAGAGCAAGGAGTATGCCGAGCCCGAATGGTATGTCGATATCTGGCTGACCATCGTCTGGGTGATCTATCTGCTGGTCTACGGCGGCACGATCATGCGCCGGAAAGAGCCGCACATCTACGTCGCCAACTGGTTCTTCCTCGCCTTCATCATCACCGTGGCGATGCTGCACATCGTCAATAACCTGGCGGTGCCCGTGTCCTGGGTCGGCGCGAAGAGCTACATCCTGTGGTCCGGCGTGCAGGACGCGCTGACCCAGTGGTGGTACGGCCACAACGCGGTCGGCTTCTTCCTGACCGCCGGCTTCCTGGGGATCATGTATTACTTCGTCCCGAAGCGGGCGGAGCGGCCGGTCTACTCCTACCGGCTGTCGGTCATCCACTTCTGGTCGCTGATCTTCCTCTACATCTGGGCCGGCCCGCACCATCTGCACTACACCGCCCTGCCCGACTGGGCGCAGAGCCTCGGCATGATGTTCTCGGTCATGCTGTGGATGCCGAGCTGGGGCGGCATGATCAACGGCCTGATGACGCTCTCCGGCGCTTGGGACAAGCTGCGGACCGATCCGGTCCTGCGCTTCCTGGTCGCCTCGGTCGGCTTCTACGGCATGAGCACCTTCGAAGGGCCGGTCATGTCGATCAAGCCGGTCAACGCGCTCAGCCACTATACCGACTGGACCGTCGGCCACGTCCATTCCGGCGCGCTCGGCTGGGTCGCCTTCATCAGCTTCGGCGCGCTTTATTTCCTGGTGCCGAAACTGTGGGGGCGGCGCGAGCTCTTCAGCCTGAAGCTGGTCAGCTACCATTTCTGGATCGCGACGCTGGGCATCGTGCTCTACATCACCTCGATGTGGATCTCCGGGATCATGCAGGGGCTGATGTGGCGGGCCTATAACGATCTCGGCTTCCTGCAATACCGCTTCGTCGAGACAGTGGAGGCGATGCACCCCTACTATGTGATCCGGGCGTTCGGCGGCATCCTGTTCCTGATCGGCGCGCTGCTGATGATCTACAATCTTTACCGCACGATTCGCGGCAACTACGCCGACGACCAGGTATCCGCCTACGAGGGCTCTCAGCCGTCCGGCGCCGGCGCGGCGGCGACCGCGTAGGGGGCGCAGGAGATGGCGAAATTCTCCCACGCGATCCTGGAAAAGAACGTCATCCTGCTGGCGATCGCGACGCTGATCACCGTGTCGATCGGCGGGCTGGTGGAGATCGTCCCCCTCTACACGATCAAGTCGACGATCGAGCCGGTTCAGGGCGTCCGTCCGTATTCGCCGCTCGAACTCGCCGGGCGGAACATCTACATCCGCGAGGGCTGCTACAACTGCCACAGCCAGATGATCCGCGCCTTCCGCGACGAGGTGGAGCGCTACGGCCCTTACAGCCTCGCCGCCGAGAGCATGTACGACCATCCCTTCCAGTGGGGCTCCAAGCGGACCGGTCCGGACCTCGCCCGGGTCGGCGGCAAATTTTCCAACGCCTGGCATGTCCAGCATCTGGTCGATCCGCGCAGCGTCGAGCCGGGCAGCGTCATGCCGCCTTACAGTTTCCTGCTGCGGCGCCGGCTGGGCAGCGATGATATCGCCCGCCATCTGAAGGCCAACAAGGCGGTCGGCGTACCCTATACCGAAGCGATGATTGCCGCGGCCTACGCCGACATGGTCGGCCAGGCCGATCCCGAAGGCGACCACGACCATGACGGGCTGCTGGAGCGGTATCCGAAGGCGATGGTCGCCGATTTCGACGGCAGGCCGGAAGAGCTGACCGAAATGGACGCGCTGGTGGCCTATCTCCAGATTCTGGGCCGGATGGTGGATTTCAAGAAATACACCGTCAAGGACCTGCAGCAGTAGGAGGCGCGCGGTGGAGGATTTCTACGCCTTTGTCCGTTCCGCCTGGGTCGTCTGGATGATGGCGCTGTTCCTCGGGATTGTCGCCTGGGTCCTGTGGCCGTCCAACCGCGAGCGGTTCCGCCGCGCCGCCCGGATCCCGCTGGGAGAAGACGACCGGACGGCCGAGACCGCCCCGCCGCCGCCTGAAACCGGATCGTCGGAGAAACCGGGGGCCTAGGCGATGCCGAGCAAGATCGAGAAAGACCTCTACACCGGCCAGGCCACAACCGGCCATGAATGGGACGGCATCCAGGAGTTGAACACCCCGCTACCGCGCTGGTGGCTCTGGCTGCTCTATGCCACCATCGCCTGGGCGGTCGTCTATTTCATTCTCTATCCGGCGATTCCCGGCCTCTCGGGCTACACGAAGGGCGTGCTCGGTTACTCCTCGCGCGTCGAGGTGGAGCAGAAGATCGCCGCGGCGAGAGCCGCCCAGGGCAAATTCCGGCAGGGCATACGCGACTCCTCCCTCGCCGATATCCGCACGAACGATCAATTGCTGCGCTTTGCGCTGGCCGGCGGCAAGGCGGCCTTCGCCGACAATTGTGCGCCCTGTCACGGCGTCGGCGGGACAGGCAATCCCGGCGGCTATCCCTCGCTCGCCGACGACGACTGGCTGTGGGGCGGCAAGCTCGAGGAAATTCACGAGACGATTCGCTATGGCGTGCGCAACGAGGAAGACGACACCCGCATCTCGGAAATGCCGGTTTTCGGCGGCGAAGAGGATGCAACGCTCTCGCCAGAACAGATCGCGGATGTCGCCGAGTTCGTCCTGTCCCTGAGCAAGCGCTCGACCGACAGCGCGGCGTCGGCACGGGGTGCGCCGCTTTACAAAGAACACTGCGCCACCTGCCACGGCGCGACAGGGCGGGGCGACCGGGAGCAGGGCGCGCCCCGTCTGAGCGACGCCATCTGGCTGCGGGACGGCTCGAAGGCGGGAATCGTTACGCAGATCGCCAAGCCGAACATGGGCGCGATGCCTGCGTGGCACACCAGGCTGGACGCCGAGACCATCAAAATGCTGGCTGTCTACGTCCACGCCCTGGGTGGCGGCGAGTAGACGCGCCCGCCGGCACCGGCCATCGGGAACGGAACCCGGTGCAAAGGCGGCTGAGGGAGAGCCATCGTGTCCCCGGACGGTAGCGCTACGGTTCACGACTACGGCGACGCTGCCGACATCCGCTCGGTCCGCGAGCAGAAGGCCGCCGCGCGCGCCGGGGCCGGGGCGCCGTCGCGCCCCCTCAACCTCTACGCCCGCCGGGCGCAGGTCTATCCCCGCAAGGTCAGCGGCCGGTTCCGCAGCCTCAAATGGGCGGCGCTGCTCGGCCTGCTCGGCCTGTACTACGTATTGCCCTGGGTGCGCTGGGACCGCGGCCCCGGCGCGCCGGACCAGGCCGTGCTGGTCGATCTCAACCACGAGCGCGGCTATTTTTTCTTCATCGAGATCTGGCCCCAGGAGGTCTACTACCTCACCGGCCTCTTGGTGCTCGCCGCGGTTGGCCTGTTCCTCGCGACCAGCCTCGCCGGCCGCGTGTGGTGCGGCTATGCCTGCCCGCAGACCGTGTGGACTGACCTGTTCATGTGGGTCGAGCGGCGGGTCGAGGGTGACCGCGGCGCCCGCATCCGGCTCGACAAACAGCCTTGGTCGGCCGGAAAGATTGGCCGCAAAATGGCCAAGCACGGCGCCTGGCTCATCATCGCCTTCCTGACCGGCGGTGCCTGGATCATGTATTTCGTCGATGCGCCGACGGTGGTCCGCGATTTCTTCGCCGGGGCGGCATCGGAATCGGTCTACTTCTTCGTCGGCCTGTTCACGGCCACGACGTATCTGCTGGCCGGCATGGCGCGCGAACAGGTCTGCACCTTCATGTGCCCGTGGCCGCGCTTCCAGGCGGCGATGCTCGATGAGGATTCCCTCGTCGTCACCTACAACCGTCATCGCGGCGAGCCGCGCGGCCCGCACCGAAAGGGCCAGGCATGGGGCGACACCGGCCACTGTATCGACTGCAAGCAGTGCGTCGCGGTCTGCCCGACCGGCATCGACATCCGCGACGGCCTCCAGCTCGAATGCATCGGCTGCGGCCTGTGCGTTGATTCCTGCAACGAGATCATGGCGAAAGTCGGTCTGCCGCCCAACCTGATCGCCTTCGATACCGAGCGGCGCATGGCGCAGCGCGCGGCGAAAGAGCCGCTGACTTACCGGCTGATCCGGCCGCGTACCGTACTGTATTTCCTCATGCTGCTCGGCGTCGCCGGCCTGATGGTCGTCTCCCTCGCAACGCGCGACGACCAGGGCGTCAGCGTGCTGCACGACCGGACCCTGTTCGTGCAACTGTCGAGCGGGGCGATCCAGAACAGCTACGATCTCAAGGTGCTGAACAAGGCGCGGGCGACACGACACTTCGAAATTGCCGTGGCGGGCCTGCCGGGCGCGCGGATGGTCCTTGTTGGCCGTTCGACCCGGCCGGCGACCCGCGTGACCGTCACCGCGCCGCCGGACGGTCTGGGCGAATACCGGCTCCATGTCCGCGCGCCGGCACGGAGCGTGACCGCGCCGGAAACGAAGATCCGTTTCGTCGTCACCAGCGAGGACGGCGGCACGACAGTGCGCGAATCCACCTTCCGGGGTCCGAAGGCGGCGAACCGATGACGGACCGGCCGAAGCTGGGCGACGCGCGCGCAAGGCGCAGCCTCTGGATTCCCTGGACATTCGTCTGGGGCTTCGTCGTTGTCCTGGCGGCGAACGCCATCATGGTCTTTTTCGCCTTCGACAGTTTCACCGGCGTTTCGACCGACGACGCCTACCGGCGCGGTCTCGGCTTCAACGAGCAGCTGGCGGCGAAGCGGAAGGCGGCCGCGCTGGGCTGGCATGTCGCCGCCCGGCTGGACGGGGCCGCGGCCGAGAGGAGCCTGGTCCTGGCGCTGCACGACAAGGCCGGGGCACCGCTGTCGTCGGCGACCGTGCGCGCGGAATTCCGCCGGCCCATCGAAAGGGGGCTCGACTTCACGGTAGCGATGAAGCCGCACGGCGACGGCCGCTACGTCGCGCCGGTCCGCGCGCCGCGTGCCGGCCAGTGGCAGGTCCTGTTCCATATTGCGCTGGGCGGCGACCGGATAACGGCCGAGCGCCGCTTCGTCCTGGACTGATGGCCGCCTCGTCCGATACGGCCGCAGCCGCCGTGCCGCGGGCGCCGGGAGGGCGCGACGATCCTGCATCGTTACCCGCGATCCGCGAGGTCAGCCTGCATGTGGACGGCATGCATTGCGGCGCCTGCATCGCGAAGGTCGAAGGGGCCCTCGCTGCGTTGCCCGGAGTCGATTGGGCCCGGGCGAACCTGACCCAGGGGCGGGTGCGCGTCCGCTGGCGCGACGCGGAGGCCGGCGCATTGGGACCGGACTCGGCCAAAGGCCAGGGTTCCGGCGAACGCTTCGTCGCCGCTCTGCGCGCTGCCGGCTATGACGCCTCGATCCTCGTGCCAGAAAGCCTGCCGGTCCGGACCGCCGCGGAAGAACGGGAGATGGTCCGCTGCATGGCAGTCGCCGGTTTCGCCGCGGCCAATGTCATGCTGCTGTCGCTGTCGATCTGGACGGGCCACGCCGAAGGCATGGCGGCCGAGACCCGCAGTCTGTTCCACTGGTTCTCGGCGCTGATCGCCCTGCCGGCGCTGGCTTGGGCCGGGCGGCCCTTCTTCCGCTCGGCGCTGAAGGCCCTGCGCGCCGGCCGGACCAACATGGACGTGCCGATTGCGCTCGCGGTGACGCTGGCGGCCGGAGTCAGCCTGTGGGAAACGATCCGCGGCGGGCCGCATGCCTATTTCGATTCTGCCATCGCCCTGTTGTTCTTCCTGCTGATCGGGCGCTTTCTCGACCGGCGCGCCCGGCGTCAGGCGCAGTCCGCCGCGGCCCGGCTGATCGCGCTGCAGGATGGCCGCGTAACGGTGATCGGTGCGGACGGGCTGACCAGTCAAATACCCGCTGCGGAACTTGCGGCGGGCATGAGGCTTGCGGTAGCGGCGGGCGAGCGGCTGGCCGCCGACGGCATCGTCCGCCGCGGCCGGTCGGAGATCGACGCCAGCCTGATGACCGGCGAATCTGCAGCCATTCCCGTTGAGCCCGGTGCGGCGGTCCATGCCGGCGCCGTCAATCTCACCGGGCCGATCGAGGTCGAGGTCACCGCGGCCGGCGACGGGACGGTGCTGGCCGATATCGTCCGGCTCACCGAAGCCGCCGAACAACGCAAGTCGGACTATGTCGCGCTGGCAGACCGGGTGTCCCGCCTCTACGCACCGGTGGTCCACACGCTGGCGCTGCTGGCATTTCTCGGCTGGATTCTGCTTGGCGGAATGGCCTGGCAGCCCGCCCTGCTGATCGCCATCGCCGTGCTGATCGTCACCTGCCCCTGCGCGCTCGGCCTGGCCGTGCCGGTCGTCCAGGTCGTGGCGACGGGCCGGCTGCTGCGCCGGGGCGTGCTCGTCAAGTCCGGCGACGCGCTGGAGCGCCTTGCCGCCGCGGATACCGTCGTCTTCGACAAGACGGGGACCCTCACCCTCGGCGCGCCGGCGCTGGTCGATAGTGAGGCGGTTTCCGGGGAGGCGCTGGAACTGGCAGCCTCGCTCGCCGCGAACAGCCGCCATCCGCTGTCGCGCGCGCTCTGCGCCGCCGCGCCCGCTATCGCTCCGGCGGCGGGAGTCGCCGAAACGCCGGGCTGCGGCCTGAGCCTGGCGACCGGGCAAGGCGATATCCGGCTCGGCCGGGCGGACTGGTGCGGCATTGCCGAAGACCCCGCCGGCGGCACTTCCGCGCCCGGTAGCGAGATCTGGCTCTCCCGGCCCGGAGCGGCGCCGGTCCGTTTCCGCTTTGAGGACGCCCTGCGCCCGGACGCGGCCCGGACGGTCGCGATCCTGCGCAATGCCGGCCTCCGCCCGGTGCTGCTGTCCGGCGATCGGCCGGACGCGGTGGCCGCCGTCGCCGCCGCCGTTGGCATCAAGGACTGGCGCGGCGGATGCATGCCACAGGACAAGCTGGCGGCGCTGGCGTCCCTGCGTGAAGCCGGCGCCCGAGTCCTGATGGTCGGCGACGGACTGAACGACGCGCCGGCGCTTGCCGCCGCCCATGCCTCGATCTCACCGTCGGGCGCGGCGGACATCGCCCAGGTCGCCGCAGACATCGTATTCCAGAGCCGGTCGCTGCAGCCGGTGGCGGAGGCGCTGACCGTCGCGCGCCGGGCGCAGGCGCTGGTCCGTCAGAACATCGGACTTGCCGTCGGCTACAACCTGTTCGCCGTTCCGCTCGCCGTCGCCGGGCTGGTCACGCCGTTGGTCGCGGCGCTGTGCATGTCGGGCTCGTCCATCGTCGTTGTACTGAACGCAATCCGGCTGGCCGGCCGGTCGCGCCGGGCGGCAGAGGCGTCCCGATGAGCGTGCTGGTCTACCTGATCCCGATCGCGCTGCTGCTCGGCGGGATTGGCCTGATCGGCTTCCTTTGGGCGACGCGCTCGGGCCAGTTCGACGACCCCGAAGGCGCGGCCGAACGCATTCTGCTCGACGACGACGAACCGGAGTAGGCGGCAGCCCGGTACCCGCGCCGTGCCGTTGGTGTCGCGGAAGCTGTCTGCGGGCCGGCCGCCCTGTATAATCGCCGCGCGGCCCCGTTGCGAGCCAACCACCAGAAGGAGAGAAACGCATGCCATACGAGATAATCGTTCCGGAGGGCTCCGCGCCCCCGCTTGCACCCTATTCGCCCGGCGCGCGCGCCGGCGATGCCGTGTATGTTTCGGGTATTGTCGCCCTCGACGCCGGGGGCAACCTGGTCGGCGCGGGCGACGTGAAGGCGCAGACGCGGCACGTCCTGGAGGCGATCAAGGCGGTCCTGGAAGCGGCCGGAGGGTCCTTGGCGGACATTACCTTCAACCAGATTTTCCTGAGCGACCTCGGCGACTATGCCGGAATGAACGAGGTGTACCGGGAGTATTTCCCCGCCGATCCGCCGGCCCGCTACTGCATTCGCGCCGATCTGGTGAAACCGGAGTTCCTGGTCGAGATCGCGTCCACCGCCCACATCGGGGACTGAGCGGCAGGCGAAACAGGACAGGGGCCCGGATGAGCCCCTCCCGCGCCGCGCCGGGATCGGAGTGGCGCCGGTTTCGCTGTCCTGAACCCTTCGCCGATTATCTTTTGACACGCTCGCACATACGGTCGATCAAATCAGTCATTCCGGCCGGAGCGAAAGACCATGGCGCTGCTGATAATCGACCTCAAGATGGGAACGCCCGAGGACTGGCGAGCGGCCGTCAATGCCGAATTGCCGGACCTGGACGTGCGCTTCTGGCCCGATGTCGGCGACCCGGCCGATATCGAGTATCTGGCCTTCACCCGCCCCGCCCCGGACGAATGGCCGGAATTCCCGAACCTTAAGGCGATGCTGACTCGTCAGGCGGGGGTCGACGGCTTCATCGGGCATCCCGGGCTGCCGGACGTTCCTCTCTCCAAACTGGAGCCGGAAGACGGCGATCCGATGATGACCGAATACGTCGTCATGCATGTGCTGCGGCTGCATCGCAACATGCCGACCTACCGGGAGCGCCAGGCCCGCAGGGAATGGCGGGAGATCCGGCAGAAACGGCCCGAGGACCGCACCGTCGGCTTCCTCGGCTACGGGGTCATGGCGCGGAAACCGGCCCGTATCCTGCGCGACATGGGCTTCGATGTCGCCGCCTGGACGCGGACGCCCAAGCCCGGTGCGGAGATCCCCGTCTACGCCGGCGCCGGCCGGTTCGACGCGATCCTCGAGCGCTCGGACATCGTCGTCTGCCTGCTGCCCCTGACCGGGAAGACCCGCGGCATCCTGAATGCGGCGGCGTTTGCAAAAATGCCCGAGGGCGGCATGGTCATCAATATCGGCCGCGGCGAGCATGTGGTGACCGGCGACCTGATCGCGGCACTGGATTCGGGCCATCTCTGCCACGCCGCCCTCGATGCGCATTCCCCCGAGCCGCTGCCGCCGGACAGCCCGCTCTGGGATCACCCCGGGGTGACCGTCATGCCCCATGTCGCGCGACGCCCAAACATCGCGCAACTGGCGCCACAGATCGTCGCCAACATCAGGCGCTGCGAGGCCGGCCGGCCGCTGCTTCAGGAAGTCGACCGCACCGCCGGTTATTAGCGGCCCGGCCGTTCCTCGCGTTTTGAAACTGCGCGATCAGCTGCGAGTGAGCCGCAGACCGGATTGTGGTAATTTCAGACGGAAACACAGGAGGACGTCATGGCGCTCAACAAATTCATCATCGAACGCGACATCCCCGAGGTCGGAACCCTCGAACGCCAGCAGCTCGCCGAGGCCGCCGCAAAGTCGAACGAGGTCCTGGCCCAGCTCGGTCCGGACATCCAGTGGGTGGAAAACTACGTTGCGGCGGACAAGACATTCTGCGTCTACTTGGCGAAGAACGAGGATCTCATTCACAAGCACGCGGAAATCAGCGGCTTCCCGGCGACCAGGGTGACGGCCATCGGCAAGATGATCGATCCGACAACCGAAAAGTCGGGCTGACCGCATCCTCGACCTTCGTCCGGCGATCCGCCCGGCGCGGCAATCGGGTCGGCACGCTGCGCCGCCTGCGCGGCGGCGCTTCCTGTGAATGAGGCGGTCGTTGCCGGCCTGTCCGGCCCGGCCGCCCTTATGCCGCGATTCCGACCCGCTCGCCGCTCGCCCAGGTGGCGTGGAAGCCGAGTGGCACGCGCTGCGGTAACTTCACCCGCGCGAGCGGTCCGGCGTCGAGCGCCCGCGCGTCGAAGACCTGCGCTTCGGAGCGGCCGTCCGCCCGGTCGGCTGTGACGGTGACGACATAGCCGTCATCCTCTTCGGCGGCGCCGGGCCGGGGCGCGAAGACGGCTTCGGAACCGTACACGCCCGGCGCGAAGCGGTGCTCGACGCAGCCGCCGGTTTCCAGGTCGTATTTCAGCAGCCCGTCGAACAGGAGCATGCCGGAGCCTTCCAGGGAAACATGGTAGGAGTGGCGGCCCTTGCGGCCGACCCAGTCCTGGTTCACCGCCGGAAACTCGCCGAGCCGGTCGTCGAGCTGGCGCTCGGCGATCCCGCCGGTCTTCAGGTTCATGCGCCATTCAACCGGAACGGCGTGCAGCGCCAGCAGCGCCACCATGGGCGCGTAGGCGCCGTATTGCGCGTCCGGCGCAAGGTCGTTCGGGATCATCCTGCAGGCGTGCATGACGACCTCGTCGCCATCCTCCCAGCAATTGACCACATGATAGATGTAACAGGGATCGGTCTCGAACCACCGGATTTCGTCGCCGCGTCCGGTGCGCGGCAGAACGCCGAACCGGGTCGGCAGGTCGCGCGGCTGGTGGATGGTCCACAGGCCCTGCAGCATCCCCCGCTCTGTGAAGATCACCGGGAGGTCGTGCAGGATCGCGTAATTCTCCGTGATGCCCATGTCGTGCGGCAGGCGCGGGCCGGGCAGTTCGATCTGCGTGAAATGCTTCAGTTCGTTGTCGGCGCCGACGACGCCGAACGACATCCACGGCTCGTACAGCGCATAGTCGAAGAACAGGAGCTCGCCGGTCCGGCCGTCGGTCTTGGCGTGAGCGGAGACCCGGCGCGGCAGCCGGCCGGAGAAGGTCTCCTCCCCGATCGTCTCGAGTGTCAGCGGATCGACCCGGACCGGCGCGCCGCAGATATACCAGAGCGCCATCAGCGCGCCGTTGTGGACGACGAGGTCGGTGTTCGCCGTATCCTTGTATGCCGTTCCGTCGCGCCCGCGGCTCGCAGGTTCCAGGATTCCCCCGGCTGCGCATTCCCCGGCAAGCCCGGCGAGATGGTCCTTGGTCCGGACATAGCGGTTGCGGTAGGTCGCCCTGCCGTCCTCGAACCAGACGGCATGGATCATAGCGTCGCCGTCGAACCAGTGATGCATGCCGGTGGGCGGCCGCGCAGGATTGGGGCCGTTGCGGCAGTAGCCGCCGAACAGGTCGCGCGGAATTTCGCCCACGACCTCCAGATCCGCCGCCACGATTTCCCTTTCGACCGGCGCATAGAGACCTTGGAGATAAGGATTGAGGTCGTTGATCGTCATGTCCATGGCGTATCCTCGGCCCGGGGCCCGTTGCCGGCGCGGCGCTTCAGCCGGCGGGCGGGGCGGAGAGCCGGCCCGGCGCCTGGCTGTCGGCCGCGCCATCCTCCTGCTCGAGGTCCAGTTCGGAGATCTTCTCGCCGCGGTTGGCGATCTTGCCCGTCGAAATCTGGATTTGGTCGATATCCCGCTTCGCCTGGTCGAAATGCGTCGCCAGTTTGCCGACCCGGTCGTCGAGCCGGCCGACGTCGGCAATCATGGTCTCGACCTCTTTCTGGATCAGGTGGGCCTGCTCGCGCATCCGCACGTCGCGGAACACGGCGCGCACCGTGTTGAGCGTCGCCCACAATGTCGTCGGCGAGACGATGAAGACCTTTTGCCGGAAGCTCTGCTCGACGGCGTTGGCATGGTTGGCGTGCAGTTCGGCATAGACGCTCTCCGACGGCAGGAACATCAGCGCCGCGTCGCCGGTCTCGCCGGGCACGATGTATCGTTCCCGGATATCGCGGACGTGGTTGCCGATGTCCCGGCTGAAATCGCGTCCCGCTTGGTCGCGCTCTTGTTTAGTCTCGGCCTTCTGCAACTTCTGCCAGCTCTCCAGCGGAAACTTGGCGTCGATGGCGATCGGGCCGGGCGGGTCCGGCAAATTAAGCAGGCAATCGGGCCGCCGGCCGTTGTCGAGTGTCGCCTGGAAGGCGTAGGTGCTCGGCGGAAGGATGCTCTCGACCAGGTCGCGCAGTTGCATTTCGCCGAACGCGCCGCGTGCCTGTTTGTCGGTCAGAATGTCTTGCAAGCTAACCATCTGCTCCGACAGGTCGGTGATCTTCTTCTGCGCCTGGTCCATCACCGCCAGGCGCTCGCGGATCTGTTGCAGGGATTCGCCGGTCTTTTCCGTACTGGTTTCGAGGCTGGCGCCGACCCGCCGGGTAACCCCTTCCAACCGCTCGGAGATTGCCCGTTCCTGTTCCTGCAAGCGCGTGTGGAAGGAGTCCCGGATGTTGTCCTGCTGCTCCGCCATGCGGCCGAGCTGCGCAGCGATCTCTGCTTGGCCGCGGCTGGCGCGCAGCGCGACGAACAGGACGATCAGCGCAAGAAGAACCGCTGCGCCCAGAACGATCAGGGTGAGGGGATCCGCTCCGGTCATGGCGCGAACTTCCTATCACAAGCCCGTGCGCCGGCCATGCTTATTTCTTGTGGATTGCGGCGCATTTCCGGGCGATTCGCGCCGGCGGGCCCCGGCCGGCCAGGCCCGCCGTTTCGTTGACCTTTCGGCCCGCCGGCCCTATCTGCGACCCGATGAAAAACGCTTGAAACCGGTCTTTTCCGGGGTGACTCCGCGATGGCGCTGCTGCCGATCCTGACCGCGCCCGACCCGCGTCTGAAGAAGAAATCCAGGCCCGTCGAGAAGGTCGACGCCGGCGTGCGCAGGCTGATGGACGACATGCTCGAGACCATGTACGCCGCGCCGGGCATCGGCCTGGCTGCGCCACAGGTCGGCGTTCTCAAGCGCGTGATCGTGGTCGACGTTTCGGAGAAGGATGGCCCGCCCGCGCCGCATGTGCTCGCCAACCCGGAAATCCTCTGGGTCTCGGACCACGACAATACTCACGAGGAGGGATGCCTGAGCGTCCCGGAACACTATGCCGACGTCGTCAGGCCGGCTGAGGTCCGGGTCCGCTATCTCGACCGCGACGGCGCAAGCCGCGAGCTGCACGCCGACGGCCTGCTCGCGACCTGTGTCCAGCACGAAATCGATCATCTGGACGGCATCCTGTTCATCGATCACATCAGCGCGCTAAAGCGCAACATGATCCTGCGCAAGCTGCTGAAAGAGAAGAAGCTCGCCGCGAAAGAGGCGGCGCCCGCATAATCCTGACCGGCCGGCCGCCGGCCCGGCCGCGTCGGACCGATCCCCGGAAACCGCCATGCGGCTGATCTTCATGGGCACGCCGGAATTCGCCCTCGTGGCCGTGAAGGCGCTGGCCGCGGCAGGGCACGACCTGGCTGGCGTCTATACCCGGCCGCCGCGCCGGGCCGGGCGGGGCAAGGCGCTGCGGCCTTCGCCGGTCCAGGTCTGGGCCGAGAGCCGGGGCCTGCCGGTGCGCACTCCGGCCTCGTTTGCCGAACAGGAGGCGGTGGCGGAATTTACAGCCCTGAAGGCGGACGCGGCGATCGTCGCCGCCTACGGACTGATCCTGCCCCAGGCGGTTCTCGATACGCCGGTGCACGGCTGTCTCAACATCCATGCCTCGCTGCTGCCGCGCTGGCGCGGCGCGGCGCCGATCCAGCGCGCGATCCAGGCCGGCGACGCCGAGACGGGAATCACGATCATGCAAATGGACGCGGGCCTCGATACCGGGCCGATCCTGATGCAACGGCGCGTTCCGATTTCCGATGGCACGACCGCCGGCGGGTTGCACGACGAACTGGCGGCGCTGGGAGCGGAAGCGATGGCGGAGGTGCTGGCCTGGCTCGACGGTACAGCGGCAGGCGATCTCGCACCGCGGCTTCAGCCCGGGTCGGGCGCCACCTACGCCCGCAAGATCGCCAAGTCCGAAGCGCGGATCGACTGGTCGCAACCGGCGGCGCATATCGAGCGGACCGTGCGTGCTTTCGATCCCGCGCCCGGCGCCTTCTTCGACGCGGGCGGCCAGCGCATCCGGGTTCTGTGCGCCGAACTTTCCGAGGGGGCCGGCGCGCCCGGAACGGTGCTGGACGGCAACCTGACGGTCGCCTGCGGCGAGGGCGCCCTGCGGCCGCTCCGGGTGCAGCGCCAGGGCAAGGACCCGATGGCTGCCGCAGACTTGCAACGGGGCTTTGCCATTCCGGCCGGGACGATCCTGTCGTGAGCCGCCGTTTCAAGCTGACGCTGGAATACGATGGCGGGCCGTTCGTCGGCTGGCAGCGGCAGGAGAACGGCCTCTCGGTCCAGCAATGTCTCGAAGAGGCGGTCGAGAAGTTCTGCGGCGAGCAGGCCGTCGCCTACGCCGCCGGGCGGACCGATTCGGGCGTCCACGCGCTGGCCCAGGTCGCGCATGTCGACATCGCGCGCGAGGCCGAGCCCTTCCGGATCAAGGAGGCGCTGAACTACCACCTGAAGCCCCGGCCCATTGCGGTGACCGACGCCGAGACGGTGGATGAAGGCTTCCACGCCCGCTTCTCCGCCGTCGAGCGGCGCTACCGCTACCGCATCGTCAACCGGCGTGCGCCGCTCACCCTCGACGCCGGCAAGGCGTGGCAGGTCGGCCGGCCGCTTGACGCCGGTGCGATGCACGAGGCGGCGCTGCCGCTGATTGGCCATCACGATTTCACCAGCTTCCGCGCCGCGGAATGCCAGGCAAAATCGCCGGTCAAGACGCTCACGGATATCCGGGTATCGCGCTACGGCGGGGAGATCGAGGTTGCACTCCGCGCGCCGTCCTTCCTGCACCATCAGGTGCGCAATATCGTGGGTACGCTCATCCTTGTCGGCGAAGGCAAGAAGCCCGTCACCTGGCTGGCCACGGTCCTGCGCGCCGCGGACCGCAGGAAGGCCGGCGCCACCGCCCCCGCCTGCGGGCTGTATCTGGAAAAGGTGCTGTACTGAGAGCGCCTGCCGGCCGGAGGGCGGCGTTACAGCGATAGCCCGCCGGTCAGCGTCGGAACGTCGAGCGGCAGGAAGCCGTAATGCGCCATCCAGCGCACGTCGTTCTCGAAGAAGCTGCGGCCGTCCGGGATGCCGTATTTCAGCATCGCGACCCGTTCGCAGCCCATGCCGAAGGCGAATCCCTGGTGCACTTCCGGGTCGACGCCGCAATTCTTCAGCACGTTCGGATGGACCATGCCGCAGCCGAGAATTTCCAGCCAGTCGTCGTGGCCGTCGCCGAAATGGCCGAAGCGGAGCTGGCCGTCCTTCTTGTTGCAGGCGATGTCCACTTCGGCCGACGGTTCGGTGAAGGGGAAGAAGGACGGGCGGAAATTCAGCTTGACGTCGTCGATCTCGAAATAGGCCTTGCAGAAATCGATCAGGCAGCCCTTCAGGTGGCCCATATGGGTCGCTTCGTCGATCACCAGCCCTTCGAACTGGTGGAACATCGGCGTGTGGGTCTGGTCCCAGTCGCTCCGGTAGGTCCGGCCCGGCACCAGGATCCGGATCGGCGGCTTCTGCTCCAGCATGGTCCGCACCTGGACCGGCGAGGTGTGGGTGCGCAGCACCATTTTGGTGCCGTCGTCCTTGGGCGGCAGATAGAAGGTATCCTGCATCTCCCGCGCCGGATGGCCTTCCGGGAAATTCAGCGCAGTGAAGTTGTGCCAGTCGGTCTCGATGTCCGGACCCTCGACGACCGAGAAGCCCATGTCGCCGAATATCGCACTGACTTCCTCGATCGTCTGGCTGATCGGATGGATGCGGCCCATCGGTGTCGAGCGCGCGGGCAGCGAGACGTCGATCCGCTCTTCGGCAAGACGCGCGTCGAGCGCGGCGTCGTCCAGCGCCGCCTTGCGCGCCTCGATGGCGCCGGCAATCTCGTCTTTCAGGCTGTTGAGCGCGCGGCCCGCTTCCCTGCGGGCTTCCGGGTCCATACCGCCCAGCGATTTCATCCGGCCGGTGATGCGGCCTTTCTTGCCCAGCGCGTCGACCCGCGTGGCGTCCAGCGCCTTCAGGTCGGCCGCCGCTTCCACCGCAGCCAGCAATTCGTTGCGCAGGGTATCGAGCTCGCTCATCGGACCGGTCCGGAGAGGATCAGCGGGCAGGAAGCGCGGATGCCGCCGCCCTGCCGGCTATTCCAGCGCGTTCCGCGCCGCGTCGACAACCGCCTTGAAGGCCTCGGTGTCCCGGACGGCCATGTCAGCCAGCACCTTGCGGTCCAGTTCGATGCCGGCGCGGTTCAGACCGTGAATGAACTGGCTGTAGGTCAGGCCGTGTTCGCGGACGCCGGCGTTGATGCGCTGGATCCACAGGCTGCGGAAGCTGCGCTTGCGCACCTTGCGGTCGCGATAGGCGTACAGCAGGTTCTTTTCGACCCGCTGGTTGGCCGCGCGGAACGTGTTTTTCTGCCGCCCCCGCGCGCCCTTGGCCTGCTTGATGATCTTCTTGTGGCGGGCGTGCCTGGTAACGCCCCGTGTGACTCGCGCCATGAAACGATACTCCTGACTCTCGAGGAATTAAGGACCGGTGCCGCGCCGTTACCTGGCGTAGGGCATCATCGGCCGGATGATCTTCTCGTTCGACTTGTCGAGAATGGTCGATCCCCGGTTGGTCCGCTTCATCTTGGTGCTTCGTTTGGTCAGGTTGTGGCTGCGGAACGCGAAGTTGCGTTTGATCTTGCCGCTGCCGGTCAGCTTGAAGCGTTTCTTGACGGAGCTCTTCGTCTTGAGCTTGGGCATTTCGGTCCTCTCGTGAGCGCGCGCGGCCGAGCCGGATATCTTCGCCGCGCAGGATCGTTCGGTTTGGCGGCCCGAGGCATGCCCTTTCCGAGCCCGGCCGCCACAGCAAAACGCCGCAAACCCGGAGGCCGCAGCGCTGCCCTCTGCAATGCGATGCAGAGCGCGCTATATAGCCAGCCCCCTGCGGGCCGGCAAGCGGCGGAACCGCGGGATTTGTCGCGGCGGATGCCGGCTTCACCCGGAAAAAGCCGGCGCGCCGCGGTCGCCCGGGGTAAATTTCCGGCGCGGCCCCTTTACCCTGTGCCTCCCGATCGCCATTCTTGCAGTGGACCTTGTTCGACGGGAAATTCCATGAGCGACATCGCAACGGCAGACAGCCTGTTTTTCGACCGCACCGGCATGGACCGTGCGCGGGTGGACCGCCTCGTCGGCGACGCGTTGCACGGCGCCGACGACGGCGAACTGTTCCTGGAATACACCCAGTCGGAAAGCCTGGTATTCGACGACGGCCGGCTGAAGAGCGCGACCTTCGACGAGAGCCAGGGTTTCGGCCTGCGCGCGCTCGCCGGCGAGGCGACCGGCTATGCCCACGCCTCCGAACTCTCCGAAGACGCCATCGCGCGGGCATCGACAACGGTGCGGGCGGTTCTCGCCGGCCACAGCGGCGCGCAGGCCGATGGCCCGCGGGGCACGAACCGGGCGCTCTACGCACCGGTCAACCCGCTCCGGGAGATGCCGTTCGAGCGCAAGGTGAAGCTGCTCGAGGAGATCGACGAATACGCCCGCTCCAAAGACGGGCGAATCCGCCAGGTTTCGGCCTCGCTGCTCGGCGAATGGCAGGCCGTGCTGATCGTACGCGGCGACGGCCGTCGCGCGGCGGATATCCGGCCGCTGGTGCGCCTCAACGTTTCGGTCGTCGTGGAGCAGGACGGCCGCATGGAAGCCGGCTACGACGGGGCGGGCGGGCGCGCGGCCTACGACGGCTGGTTCGAGCCGGCGAACTGGCGGGGCCAGGTCGACGAGGCGCTGCGCCAGGCACTGGTCAATTTGGAATCGGTGCCGGCGCCGGCGGGCGAGATGCCGGTCGTTCTCGGACCGGGCTGGACCGGGGTGCTGCTGCACGAGGCAGTGGGCCACGGCCTGGAAGGCGATTTCAACCGCAAGCGGACCTCGACTTTTTCCGGCCGGATCGGCGAGCAGGTCGCAGCCAGCGGCGTGACGGTGGTCGACGACGGCACGATGGCCGACCGGCGCGGCTCGCTTACCATCGACGACGAGGGTACGCCGACCGGCCGCACCGTGCTGATCGAAGACGGCATTCTCAAGGGCTATATGCAGGACCGGCTGAACGCCCGGCTCATGGGCGTTGCGCCGACGGGCAACGGCCGGCGCGAAAGCTATGCCCATCACCCGATGCCACGAATGACCAACACCTTCATGCTGGCCGGCGGAGAGGCGCCGGAAGACATCCTGAAATCGGTCGACAAGGGGCTCTACTGCGTCCACTTCGGCGGCGGGCAGGTCGATATCACCAGCGGCAAGTTCACCTTCAGCTGCACCGAAGCCTACAAGATCGAGGGCGGCAAGGTCGGCGCCCCGGTCAAGGGCGCGACGCTGATCGGCAACGGGCCGGAGGTGATGAACCGGGTTTCGATGATCGGCCACGATCTCGAGCTCGACCACGGGATCGGAACCTGCGGCAAGAACGGGCAGGGCGTTCCGGTCGGGGTCGGCCAGCCGACCGTCCGGGTCGACGCGATCACGGTCGGCGGCACCGAAGCGGTGTAACGGGCGGGCGAAGCGCACCGCGACAGGCGAACCGGTATGGAGGATCCCTGGGGCTTCGGCGGCAACGACGATCGCCGGCGCGGCCGCGGCTCGGCAAGCGGCGACACGGTCCGCGACCTTCTGCCGGCTTTCCTCATCGTCGCTGCGATCCTCGGCGGCCTGGCCGCTGCCGGATGGCTGCTCGGCGAAGCCTTCGGCGTGTTCGATTCGGCCGAAGACGGCCTCTACGCCGGCCTTCTGATCGCGCTTCTGATCTTCCTGGGCGGCGGCCTGATGATGCGGGGGCGCCACAGGATCGGCGGTATCCTGAAATCCATTCTGGCCTGGAGCGCCATTGGCCTCGTCGCGGTCGCCGGTTATGCCTACCGCCACGAGCTTACGATGGTCTGGCAGCGGGTTGCCGGGGAACTTTCGCCCGGTACGGCGGTCTACGGCGAGCGCAGCCTGACCGTGCGCGCCTCCGGCAGCGGCGCCTTCTTCCTGGACGTGTTCCTGAACGGCCGGCCGGCGCGGATGCTGGTCGACACCGGCGCCACCGGCGTGGCCCTCTCGCCGGCCGACGCCGTCGCGGCCGGACTCGATGTTGGCCGCCTTCGCTATACCGTACCGGTACAAACCGCCGACGGCGCCGCTCTGGCGGCTCACGCTGTCCTGGACTCGATCCAGGTCGGCGGGCTGACTTTCCGCAACCAGCGGGCACTGGTTCTGCGGCAGGGGCAGATATCGTTGCTGGGCGTGACAGTTCTCCGGCGGTTCCGGTCGTTCGAGATCAGCGGCGACAGGCTGACCCTGCGATGGTAGCCGGTTGAGCGGGACCTGCAGAATTAGCCGCCCCCGGTCATGACGTATTGCTTGGCGGCGCCGAGCAGCAGGGCGACCACGAAAGCGAGCCCCTCGATCATGACGGCCTGAGGCCACGGCACGCCGAGCGTGGCGCGGACGATCAGGGTTTCCGCCGTCAGCACTGCGAGCCAGGTCAGGAACAGCAGGCTGCCGCCCGGCCCCGCAGGATCGACCGCAAAAGCCAGCAGGATTATGAGCAACTGGCCGCCCAGAAGCAGGACCTGCGACCAGTTGTGGACGGTGATGTAGGTCGTGTACCTGTCCGGAACGCCGGCGCCGCGGCAGACATAGAAGGCCATCAGCGGCCAGAGCGTCCAGATCAGCGGGTAGTTGATCGCCTCAATCAGCCAGAAACGGCCGACGCTCACGCCTTTGGGCACAGGAAGGTTCAGCAGGTAGAGGAAATACAGTGGCAGCAGGAATAGAGCGGCGTAGAACGAGCGCCAGCAGCCCTCCAGCGTGAGGTTGAAGGCCGTCAGCCCGTCGGTGTCGAGCCTCATCACGCGGATCGATCCGCGTACCGACCGTCTGCCCTCTTCCCAAATGTCCATGCAGCGGGTGTAGGTGCTTCGGTTGCACCTGTCGATGATGCAGAACCGCGCCTATCCGCCGGATTTTGGCGATACCGGGTGGAAGAGCACCTCGTCCCCGATTCGGAAATTGCCGATGGCGCGCTGCCCGGCCGTAGAGACCAGCCAGGCTACGAAGCGCCCGGCCGCCTTCGCCCTGACGTGCGGATGCTTCTTCGGACTGACCGCAATCACGCCGTATGGATTACGCAGGCGCCGGTCGCCCTCCACCAGAAGCCGCAGCGGCCCGCGGTTTCCGAACGACAGCCAGGTGCCGCGGTCGACCAGGGTATAGGCCGGCATCGCCGCTGCGGTGTTCAGGGTCCGGCCCATGCCGGCGCCGATTTCCCGGTACCAGCCGGCGCGCTCGGACGCGGCGATCCCGGACGCGCGCCACATGCTGCGCTCGCGCCGGTGGGTGCCGCTGTCGTCGCCCCGGGACAGGAACACCGCGCGGGCGCCGTGGATTTTTCTGAATGCCGCGACCGCGTCGGTCGCGCCGCGGACTCCCGCCGGGTCGGACGCCGGCCCGACGATGACGAAATCGTTGTACATCAAGGAATGGCGGCGCAGGCCGTAGCCTGCCCGCACGAACGCCTCTTCGGAAGGCCGGTGGTGTACCAGGAGAACGTCGGCGTCGCCGCGCCGGGCCAGCCGGATCGCCTGACCGGTGCCCACGGCGATCACGCGGACCCTGATGCCGGTCGCCGCGGTAAATCTGGGCAGGAGATAATCGAAGAAGCCGGAGGCCTCGGTCGAGGTCGTCGAAGCGACCCGAATAGTTTCGGCCAGCGCGGGGGCGGAGGCCGTCATAGCCGCGGCGAGAAAGACCGCGCCGATCGCCCTTACCAATGCAATTCCCCTTTGAGGAATGCCGCCAGTTCCGGCGTCTTCGGATCCGCGAACAGCTGTGTCGCCGGGCCGGCTTCCAGCGCGCGGCCGCGGTGCAGGAAAACCAGATCGTCGGCCAGCCGCCGGGCCATGGCGAGGTCGTGGGTCGACAGGATTGCCGTCCGGCCCTCGCGGCGCAGGTCGACGATGATCTGCTCGATGCTCCAGCTCGCCGCCGGGTCCAGGCTCGCCGTCGGTTCGTCGAGGAACAGGACTTCCGGATCGCGCGCCCAGGCCCGGGCGAAGGAGAGGCGCTGCTGCTCGCCGCCCGACAGGCTGCGCGCCGGCCGCACCGCCATGTCGCCCAGGCCGACATGGTCCAGCGCCGTATGCGCCCGGTGGACCGCCACGGCCCGCGCGACGCCCTGCAGGCGGACCGCGTGCACGATGTTGGCCAGCACAGATCGGTTCAGCAGAACCGGCTTCTGAAACACCATAGCCTGGCGCGCATGCGCCGCCGCGCCGGACAGGCCGGACCAGCGAACCGCGCCGCTGTCCGGCGCGATCAGGCCGTGGGCGACCTTGAGCAGCATGCTCTTGCCGGCGCCGTTCGGTCCCAGGACGACGGTCGTCCGGCGCCGCGCGACCAGCATGTTGATGCGGTCGAGGATTTGCTGCCCTTCGTGGCGAAGCGAAATAGTCTCCAGCGCCAGCGGCAGGATGCTCGGGGCTTCCATCGGGCGGTCCTACCGGCTCGCGGCGACCAGCGCCGCTTCCGGCGTGCTGCGTTCGCGCACCATCCACGCCGCAGCGTTCAGCACGATCGCCAGCGTCACAAGCACGATGCCGAGGCCCAGCGCCAGGGCCAGGTTGCCCCGCCCGGTTTCGAGGGCGATCGCCGTCGTCATGGTGCGCGTGTGGTGGGCGATGTTGCCGCCGACGATGATGACCGCGCCGACCTCTGCCGCCGCCCGGCCGAAGCCGGCGAGGATCGCCGTCAGAACGGCGGTCCGCCCGTCCCACAACAGGGTCGGGATGGCGCGCCGCCGGCTGCTGCCCAGCGACGTCAGCTGCTCGCGATACTCGTGCCACAGGGTTTCGATGATCTGGCGGGTGAGCGCGGTGACGATGGGCGTGACGAGGATGGCCTGGGCGATCACCATGGCGCCGGGCGTGAAGAGGATGTTCAGGCTGCCCAGAGGCCCGCTGCGCGACAGGATGAGATAGACCATCAGGCCGACGACGACCGGCGGCAGGCCCATCAGCGCATTGACCAGAACGATGACCGCCCGGCGTCCGCGGAACCGGTAGACGGCCAGCGCGCCGCCCAGCGGCAGGCCGATCAGGCAGGACAGGACGACCGCCGCCAGGTTCACCTCCAGCGACAGGACGATGATCTCCCACAGGTCGGCGTCGAAGCCGAACAACAGCCGGAATGCCGCGGCAAAACCTTCGGTCAGATCGGACATGGCGGAGAATGTTGCGCGTTTTCCCGGCCGCGGACAGTGGCCAATCCGCCCGCGTTCCGGAGCACCCGGCTACGCCGGGAAAATCCTGTCCAGCACGCGCCGGTAGATCCGCGCCAGCGCTTCCAGGTCGGCAACGGGCACCTGCTCGTCGACCTTGTGCATGGTCTTGCCGATCGCGCCGAATTCGGCGACGGAGCAGTAGCGATGGATGAAACGGGCATCCGAGGTGCCGCCGGTCGTGCTCAGCTCCGGGCGCCGGCCGAGTTCGGCGGCGGTCGCGTCGGCGATGGCGTCGGACAACGGCCCCGGCGGGCACAGGAAAGATTCGCCGGAGACGCGGATGGACAGGTCATAGGCGCCGCCGTTGCCGAGGGCGGAGTCGAACCGCTCGCGTACCCAGGTTTCGAGGCTTTCGCCGGACCACAGATCGTTGAACCGCGCGTTGAAGGTTGCACTCGCCCGCGCCGGGATGACGTTGGCGGCGGGATTGCCGACGTCGACGGTCGAGACCTGCAGGGTGGTCGCCTGGAAATGCTCGGTGCCGTCGTCGATCTTCGTATCGGTGATCGCGCCGAGCATTCTCACCAGCCGGTGCACGGGATTGTCGGCAAGATGCGGATAGGCCGTGTGTCCCTGGATTCCGTGGACCGTTACCTGGCCGGTCAGGCTGCCGCGCCGGCCGATCTTGATCATGTCGCCCAGGGCTTCCGGATTGGTCGGCTCGCCGACGAGGCACATGTCGAGCCGCTCGCCTTTTTCGTCGAGCCATTCCAGCACCTTCCGGGTGCCGTTGACCGCGTCGCCTTCCTCGTCGCCCGTGATGAGCAGGCTGATCGAACCGCCGAATTCGCCGCCGCGGCCGTCCAGGAATCCCGAGATGGCGGAGACGAAGGCGGCGATCGCCCCCTTCATGTCGGACGCGCCGCGGCCGTGCAGGATGCCGTCAGCGACGACACCGGCAAAGGGATCGTGGGTCCAGTCGGCCGGATCGCCCTCCGGCACGACGTCCGTATGGCCGGCAAAGCAGAAATTGGGGCTGCCGGTTCCCAGCCGTGCGTACAGGTTGTCGACCCGCTGCGCGCCGTCGCCGAAGGGCAGGCGCCGGCAGGCAAAGCCGAGGCTTTCCACAGCGGCCTGCAGCACATCGAGCGCGCCTTCGTCTCTCGGCGTGACGGACGGCCGGCGGATCAGATCCTGCGCCAGGGAAATCGTTTCTATCATGGTTTCCTGCCGGCCTAGTCGCGCAGGAGTTCGTTCACCGAAGTCTTCGAGCGGGTCTGCGCATCCACCTGCTTGACGATGACCGCGCAATAGAGGCTCGGCCCGCCCTTCGGGTCGGGCAGGGAGCCGGGCACCACGACGGAATAGGCCGGCACCTCGCCGCGATGGATTTCGCCGGTCGCCCGGTTCACGATCTTCGTCGACGCCCCGATGTAGACTCCCATGGACAGGACAGCGCCTTCGCGCACGATGACGCCCTCGGCCACTTCGGACCGGGCGCCGATGAAGCAGCCGTCCTCGATGATCACCGGGTCGGCCTGCAGCGGCTCGAGCACGCCGCCGATGCCGGCGCCGCCGGAGATATGGCAGTTCCTGCCGATCTGGGCGCAGGAACCGACGGTGGCCCAGGTATCGACCATCGTGCCTTCGTCGACATAGGCGCCCAGATTGACGAAGCACGGCATCAGAACGACGCCGCGGGCGATGAAGGCCGAACGGCGGACGATGCAGTTCGGCACCGCGCGCAATCCGGCTTCGCGAAACCGGTTGTCGCCCCAGCCTTCGAACTTTGAGGGCACCTTGTCCCACCAGTTCGTATCGCGGCCCGGCCCGCCGCCGATCGGCTGCATGTCGTTCAGCCGGAAGGACAGCAGGACCGCTTTCTTGGCCCATTGGTTGACGGTCCAGGCGCCGTCGGACGCCTTCTCCGCAACCCGGAGCCTTCCTTCGTCCAGAGCGTCCAGTGCCGCGTCGACGGCGTCGCGAACGGCGCCGGCCGTGGCTGGTCCGACCGTGTCGCGATCTTCCCATGCGGCGTCGATAATGGAGGCGAGGTCGGCAAGGCTCATGGATATGTCCGGGTCGAATAGGAATTGTCCGCGGAAAGTAGCGGGGCGCCGGAGTCTGTCAACGCGGCGCGAAACCGTATCTGCAATGTCGGCAGAGCGAGGCGGAGGCCCTGCCACCGCATCGTCCGTACTGTTTGATGTTTGAAGGGGTTACGCTGCCTTGCTCGATGTCGAATCGGTCAGCAGACTATAAAGGGCGTCCTTGCTTGCAGAACCCCGCAGCTTTTCGCACATGGCCCGGTCGCGCAGCAGGCGGGATACCCGGGCGAGCGCCTTGAGATGGTCGGCGCCGGCGTCTTCCGGCGCCAGCAGCAGGAACAGCAGATCGACGGGCTGGTCGTCCACCGCATCGAAATCGATCGGCTCCTCGAGGCGCGCGAAGACGCCCTTGACGCTGTCGAGTTCGCTCAGCTTGCCGTGGGGAATGGCGATGCCGCTGCCGACGCCTGTCGTGCCCAGCCTTTCCCGCTCGAGCAACACGTCGAAGATGCGCCGGTCGTCCAGGCCCGTCGCCCGAGCACCACGGCGCGACAGTTCCTGAAGCGCCTGTTTCTTGCAGGTGGCCTTCATGGCCGGCACGACGCTCTCGCGCGTCAACAGATCGATAATTTCCATCAGCTTCTCTACCCTGAAAGCGGGTGCAGTCCGAAACGTCAGTGGGTTTCGGCAGCGCCTTCTGGATCGACCCAGCCGATATGGCCATCGGCACGGCGGTAGATCATGTTGAGGCCCCCATGGGCCACATTCCGGAACATCATGGCGGGCAGATCCGCCAGATCCATGCGCATGACGGCTTCTCCGACCGTCAACGAAGCAATGTCCGTCGTCATGTCTGCAACCACAACCGGCTCGTCCCGGCCGTTCACTGCGGCGCCTGCATCGGCCTGTTCGATCTCAGGCTCTTCCTCCCGGGTGAGGATGTATTGTTGAGCCGTCAACGTTTCAAGGTCCCTCGGCGGCGCCGGGTGGTGGTCGCGGATGCGCCGCTTGTTGCGCCGCAGTCGCTTTGCGATGTGCTCCGCGGCCTTGTTGAACGCCAGATGGGGATCCTCCGCCCGGCCTTCGCCAAGGACGTGAAGCCCGCGGCTGACATGGACCTTGATGTCGACGGAAAATTCGTGACCGTGCTTGTCGAACGTAACGGTCGCGTCGAGGGCCCGTTCGAAGAATTTGCCGACGGTATCGCCCAAGGTGGATTCGGCGTGCCGCCGCAAAGCTTGACCGACATCGAAGTGCCGGCCGGTGACCTTGACGTTCATACCGGTATTCCGGCTGTTGAAACGCGCCCTGTCAAGACGGTGTCGGCTAAATTTTTCGGCATCACTGTACGCCGCTGCCCGCTGCGCGCCCGATCATGCCGGTCGTTCGGTTCGCCGGCGCCGGCGACGCTCGACCGAGGAAGGAATCCGCAGCATTTCCCTGTATTTGGCGACAGTGCGACGCGCGAGGTCGTAACCCTCGGCGCGCAACAGCCGCGTGACAGCGGCGTCCGAAAGAGGGGCCGATTCCCGGTCGATCAGGTCGCGCAGCCTTTGTCGAACCGCGCTTGCGGCATAGGCGGGTCCGCCGTTCAGCGCGCTGACCCGCGAGGAAAAGAGGAATTTCAGCGCGAAGACGCCCTGGGGCGTCGCGGCGAACTTTTCGTTCACCGCCCGGCTTACGGTGCTTTCGTGGAGGTCGGTTGCGCCGGCGATGTCCTTGCGGGTCATCGGCCTGAGCCGCACGGTCCCGTGCTCCAGGAATTCCTGCTGGCGTCGGAAAATCTCGACGCCCAGGCGCAGGATGGTCGCCCGGCGTCTTTCGATCGCCTGGAGGAGCCAGTCCGCTTCGTCGGTCCTTTCCCTGAGATATGCTTTTTCGTCTTGAGTCCGCGCCTGCGCGCGCAGCCTTTCCAGGCCGGCGCGGTCGAGGGCGAGGCGGGGCGCTGTATCCGGATTGACTGCGACAACCCACGGGCCGAGCCGGCAGGCATGGTCCCCGTCGCCGCGGAGCGCATCGGTCGCCGGGCGGACGATCAGGTCCGGCACGATCGCCGGCGCGGTGACGCCCGCCAGGGCCAGGCCCGGCCGTGGATCGAGCGCGCGGAGACGGTCGAGAAAGCGCGGCAGGTCGCCGGGTTCGATGCCTGCGGCGGCGGCAAGGGCCTCCGGGCCGCGTTCGGTCAGCAGCGGCAGCTTGTCCAGCAGCGCGTCCATCGACGGATCGAGCGTGTCGGCGTCCAAGAGTTGCAGGCGCAGGCATTCGCCCAGGTTCCGGGCAAAGAGGCCGGGCGGAGCCAGAGCCTGCAACCGTCCCAGGATGTCGGAGACCAGCGCCTCCGGCACACCGCGAAGGGCGGCGACGTCGCCGGGGTCGCCCGCCAGGTATCCCGCCTCGTCGAGCAGGCCGCTCAGATCGATTGCGACGGTGCGCTCAACCGCATCGGCGAACGAAAACGCAATATCTTCGAAGAGGACATCCTGAAGCGTTCGTTCCGACACCGCATCCGGCCGGTCGGGGCCGTGCGCATCTATCTGCGTACCATGGCGGTCAGCGCCGGGCGACGCGCCCGCCGCAGCGCCGAACAGCCGGGTGGCTTCCGGCGTCGGCCGATACCCGGCCGCCGGATTGCGCGCCGGCGCCTGTATCCGGCCGGTCGCCGCGTCATCGGCCGGTTCGTCCAGAGACAGCAGCGGATTGGTCTCGAGCGCTTCACGGACGACGGCGTCAAGCTCGAAACTGGACAACTGCAGCAGTTTGATCGACTGCTGCAGTGCCGGCGTCAGGGTTTGCGTCAGTTTCCGCCGCTGGCGGAGTTCGAGGGAAAGGCCGGGCGCGGCCATCAGTCCGCCATTCGAATCGCTTTCCTAAAGGCGGAACGTATCGCCCAGATATACCCGGCGCACATCCTCGTGCCGGACGATATCGCCGGGCGCCCCGTCCATCAGCACGACACCGTCATGCATGATGTAGGCGCGGTCGACGATATCGAGCGTTTCGCGGACGTTGTGGTCGGTAATCAACACGCCGAGTCCACGGTCCTTGAGATGCGAGACGAGATCCCGGACATCGCCGACCGCGATCGGATCGATGCCGGCGAGCGGTTCGTCGAGCAGGATGAATCCGGGCTTCGACGCCAGGGCACGGGCAATCTCCACCCGCCGCCGCTCGCCGCCCGACAGCGCAATCGCCGGCGTGTGGCGCAGATGGGTCACGGAGAATTCCGCGAGCAGATCGTCCAGCACGGTCTCCCGGGCTTCCCGGTCCGCTTCGACCACTTCCAGCGCGGCGCGGATATTGTTTTCGACGGTCATGCCGCGGAAAATCGACGGCTCCTGCGGCAGATAGCCGATCCCGAGGCGCGCACGCCGGTACATGGGCAGGTCGGTGATGTCCTGACCGTCGAGCAGGATCGTCCCGGCGTCGGGCCGGATCAGGCCGGTGATGATGTAGAAACTGGTCGTCTTGCCGGCGCCGTTGGGCCCGAGCAGGCCGACGGCCTCGCCGCGCTGCACGGCGAGTGAGACGCCGCGCAGCACGGGTCGCTTCTTGAAGCGCTTGCCCAGGCCGTCGGCAACCAGCCCGTCGTTGGTGGCCACGAGGCGGGGCCCGGCGGTCCCGTCCCCGGAAAATGCGTGGTCGTCCCGATCGGCCAATCCGGCCTCCTTTCTCCGGTTCCGCCCGTCGAAGCGCGGCGCCGGTCCTAGCAGGTAACGCTTCGGCAAACGGACATTACTGCGCGCCGGTCTGATTTTCCCGCGCGCGCGGCGCGGCATCGATCCGCTGTGTCAGCACGGCGCCGGTCTTTCCACCTGCAACCGTCTTGGAATTTCGCGGCGCGCTTCCGCGGTCGCTCTTTTTCCTGACGTCGGAAGCATCCGGTTTGCACGCCTTTGCGCTGTCGCCCGGAACCAGCAGGACCCTGACCCGGCCGACCATGCGACTCACGCCGGTTTTGAGATTGACGACCGCCTTTTCGCCATTCAGCTGATTCTCGCAACGGGTCAGCTTTACGTTTCCGGTCAGGGTTGCGAGCCGTGATTCGCTGTCGTAGTCGCCGCGGTCGGCGCGGATGACTTCGGTCCTGGTGGTTATGACGACGCTGCCCTGCGCTTCGACACGGCGCAGGGCGACTCTGCCGCCGGCGCTGTCTTTCAGAAAGGCGACGAAGCGGCTGGCGCGGATGACCCGCTCGCCATCCACGACTTTCGCGTTTCCGATCACGAAGGCGCGTTGATCCTTGCTGCGATACTCGATCCGGTCGGTGGCGGTGATGGTCTGCGAACCGTTTGCCAGCTTCAGATTGCGTCCGCGCAAGACGAAAACGCCGGTATCGATCATGTAAATTGCCGATTCGCCGGTCGCCGTCTCTTTCGCGGTCTTGATGTCGACGTTGCCTGTCGCCGTGACCTTCCAGAACTGCGTCCTGTTTTCCGCGCGCTTTCTGTAGTGCGCCTTCAATTCGTCGGCGCGGATGTTGGTCTTGCCTTGCCGCGCCGTCGCATTGCCCCGGGCGATATACACCTGCTCCTTGCGGCGCCATTCGACGCCCCCATCGGCTTCGATCGACAAGGGCTGATCCGAGCGGGCAAGCAACCCTTCGTTCTGTGCATGGAGCGGCTGCGGCGCCGACAGCCATGCAAGCGGAAGGGCCGCGCCGGCAAGCAGAAGAGACAGTCCGGCCGCCCGGCTCATCGGGTGGATTCCAGAAGAGCGGCAGGCTCGGCGGCGGGTTCGGCAGGACTTCCATCCGGACCTGCCCGGTCCAGGTGCAAAGTCGCCTTGGTCCTGCCCGTGAAAATCACGGTCATCCCCCTGTCGACGATCCGGAATCCCTGTGCCGCAACCGTCGTCTCCGGTCCGGAGGCGTAGACGTTGCGTCCGCCCCAGGCCGAGTTCGATTTCATGTCGAACGTCGCCTCTGCGGTCCGGAAGCGATAATCGCTGCCATGATAGACATTCACATCCCCCGACAGCGTCAACCGGTTCCTCGCGCGGTCGAACCGGCCGTTGTCCGCCTTGATCCGTACCTGAACGCCGCCGGTGAGCTCAAGATTCGCCTCCGGATCGTCGAGCGCCACCGCCGTCGCCTTGTGGTCGACCTGTCGGGCTCTCGTCGCCGTCAGGCGGTAGGGACGATTCCGGTCGTCGGTCGCAACAAAAACCGGCGCTTCCATCGTGAAGTTTCGCAGGCCGGACGGAGTCAGGGCATCGCGGGCCACGTCGCTCGCCTGCTTGCCGGTACTGACAAAGGTCGGCCAGAATAGCGCCGCCACAATGATCGTGAAAGCGAGGCTCGGCAACGCGAATTTCATCAGGTTCACGAAGCGCGTATAGCCGTCCCGCTGCCGGGCCCGGGCTTCGCGATACCGCCGGGACCGGCCCGCATCCGTCATGCCACGCCGTCCCGCAGGCAGTCGTGAAGATGGACGAACCCGACCGGCTCACCGTCGCGGACGGCGAACAGGCCTGTAATTTCGCGTGCATTCATGAGGCCAAGGGCTTCCGCCGCCAGCGCTTCCGGACGGATCGTAACCGGATCCGGGGTCATCACGCCAGACGCTTCCCGCGATACCAGGCCGGCATCCATGTGCCGCCGCAGGTCGCCGTCCGTAATGATGCCGACGAGATCGCCTGCCGAGCCGACCACTCCGGCGCAGCCGAGCCGGCGTGCGGTCATGACAATCAGAACTTCGGCCATCCGGTCGTCCGGACGGACCAGAGGCATCGCGTCGCCGGTGTGCATGATGTCGGCGACCCGGGTCAGGCGCCGGCCGAGCTTGCCGCCCGGATGAAGGACCTGGAAGTCATCGGCGGAGAAGCCGCGGCGCTCCAGAAGCGCCACCGCCAGCGCATCGCCCAGGGCCAGCGCCATCGCCATCGACGTGGTCGGCGCCAGGCCGAGCGGGCAGGCCTCGGCCGACCTGGGCATCGTCAGCGCGACGGTCGACGCTTCGGCAAGGGCGCTGTCCGGATCGCCGGTAATCCCGATCAGGTCGATTCCGAACCGGCTGCAATAGCCGATGATGTCGTTCAGTTCCGTCGTCTCGCCGGAGTTCGACAGCGCCAGCACCACGTCATCGGGGCGGATCATGCCCATGTCGCCGTGGCTGGCTTCGCCCGGATGCACGAAATAGGCCGGCGTTCCGACCGACGCCATGGTCGCGGCGATCTTGCGGCCGATATGGCCGCTCTTGCCCATGCCGGTTACGACCAGCCGCCCCGCCGTGCCGCGGATAATCTCGACGGCCCGGCAGAATGCGTCGCCCATGTCGCTGTCCAGGGCCGTCTTCAGCGCGGCGATGCCCTCGCATTCAAGGGTGAAGACGCGAAGCGCAGAGGCAACGACCTCGCTGCGGCCATCGACGACCGGCGCCGTCACCTCGGCAAAATCGCGCTCTTCCGGGCTTTCGGGCGCGGCATTGGGTGATGGCTGTCTCATTTCCTCTCCGCAACCGGAACGAAGGGCCGGTTGTGCCGACGCCGGCAGCGGCACATGCCTCCGGGCGGTTTGCCCGGCAGCCGCTGTTCCGAAATCCGGCATCGATCCTAACAGAATTGATCCACTTGGGCCAATTCGGCGGCGAAACGGGTTCACGAATAGGCAAATATGTCCCGTTCGGCCCAGCCGGCAATATCCAGGGCCGCCCTGTAGGGAAGAAAATCGAAACATTTCCGGGCCAGTTCGGTCCGGCCTTCGCGCTCGAGCAACCGGTCGAGTTCGGTCTTGAGCCGATGCAGGTAGAGGACATCGGTCGCCGCATAGCGCCGCTGGTCCTCGTCCAGTTCCTCTGCGCCCCAGTCGGAGGTCTGCTGCTGCTTGGAGATTTCGACGTCCAGAAGATCCTTGCAGAGCTCCTTCAGGCCGTGGCGGTCGGTCATGGTGCGGACGAGTTGCGACGCGATTTTCGTGCAGTAGACCGGCGCTGTCAGGACACCGAGCCGGTGCAGGAAAACCGCGATGTCGAAGCGACCGAAATGAAAGAGTTTCAGGATCGCCGGATCGGCCAGGATCGCACCGAGATTCGGCGCTTCGGTCTGCCCGTTCGCAATCTGGACAAGGTGACAGACACCGTCTCCGGCGGACAGTTGTACGAGGCACAGCCGGTCCCGCGCCGGATTGAGGCCCATGGTCTCGGAATCGACGGCGACCGGCCCGCTAAAGCGCAGCCCGTCCGGGAGATCGCCGCGATATAGTCGGATGTCCGGTGCCGTCGCCATTGCCGCTAAATGTACTGCCCTTGACCGCGCATCGGGCCGTCCCGATCCGGAGGGCGCCGGCGGCAGGATGCCGTCTCCGCAACCGGCCTCGCGCAGTCCTTGCCGAAACGCGGCGCTGACGGGAATGGTGCCCAGGAGAAGACTCGAACTTCCACGGCCATGCGGCCACAGGTACCTGAAACCTGCGCGTCTACCAATTCCGCCACCTGGGCACTCAACCGCCGCCTCCCGGCCGGCACGGTCGCCGACGCAAAATCCGGCCGCGCGCCGTTCGCTCAAGACGAAGCGCCAGTGGGTAACCGCCGGGCTTCGCCCTGTCAATCGCACAGCCGGGACGCGGCGGCGCAGCGATGTCGCGGATTGCATCCGGTGGATCGTTCATCGTCCGCCATTGCCGCTCCTGCACGCCGAACCGGCCGCGTGCCGAACCGGTCATGTCGGCTTCGTCACATTGTTTTTCAACGGTCGGAAGGCTAGGGAATGGCGTTTCCAAGGTCGCCATGTCTCTCGCCAGCCAACGGACAGCAGATGGAACGGGTAACGGTCTTCGGCGGCTCGGGTTTCGTCGGGCGGTATGTCGTGAAACGCCTCGCGGAGCGCGGAACGATCGTGCGGGCCGCGGTGCGCAACCCGGAACGTGCATTGTTTCTGAAACCGATGGGCGCAGTCGGGCAGGTTGCGCCGGTGCCGGGCGATGTTCGCAGCGAACGGTCGGTTCGGGCCGCGGTTCGCGATGCGGACGCCGTCATCAATGCGGTCGGCTTTTGGGACGGATCGCGCAACGGGTTCGATTCGGTCCACCATGAGGGCGCGGGCCGGGTCGCCAGACTGAGCCGGGAGGCCGGAGCCCGGCGGCTCGTCCATCTGTCGGGCATCGGCGCGACGGAGGCATCGAAATCCAGATACGTCGTTGCCCGCGCCCGGGGCGAACACGCCGTTCGCGACGCTTTCGGCAATGCGACCATACTCCAGCCCTCCGTCATCTTCGGCCAGGAAGACCGGTTCTTCAACCTGATCGGCCGCATCCTGAAAAACGCGCCCGTCTTTCCGGTCATTGCCGGGGCGACGAAAATGCAGCCTGTCTATGTCGGCGACGTTGCAGAGGCGGCCGTTGCCGCCCTGGACCTGCCGGAAGGCGGTGTCTTTCAACTCGGGGGGCCGCGGGTCTATCGCCATATCGAATTGATCGACCTTGCAATGACCATATGCGCGCGGCGGCGTCGGCGGGTCGCGCTTCCGATGGGTCCGCTGTCCCTTTTGGCGGGCATTCTCGACCTGCTGCCGGTGCCGACGCCCCTTACGAGGGATACTCTGGCGCTGCTCCGCGAGGACAATATTGTCGGGGAAGATGCGCGGGGATTTCCGGACTTGGGGATAACGCCGGCCGCCGCCGAAGCGATCGCGCCGACCTATCTGGATCAGTATCGTCCCCACGGGCGGTTCCGGCAGGCGAAGACGGCCTGAAACAGCCTGTTGCCGCCTTCCCGGTGCAGTTTCCCCTATTGAAGCCTGAGGGCCATGCCTTCGACGTAGATCAGATACAAGAGCAGCCCGCCCAACAGTATTCGGTAGACCGCAAATGGCGTGAACGTCGCGCGCCGCAGCCAGGCCATCATGCCTGCGATGGCGAGCAGCGCGGCGGCCAGCGCCAGCAGGGCGGCGAGCAATGCGTCGGTCTGCAAGGCGACGTTGCCCGACTTGTAAATGTCGTAACCGAAGAGCGCCGAGGCGCCGAGAATCGCCGGGATTGCGAGGAGCATCGAAATGGTCGCGGCGTCGGACCGCTCGAAACCGAGCGCCCGGGCGGCGGTCATGGCAATTCCGGCCCGGCTCGTCCCCGGTATCAGCGCGAGCACCTGGGCCAGGCCGATAACGATCGCCTGCCCGAATGTCGTATGTTCCATCTTGCTGATGGTCAGGCCGGTCCGGTCGGCGAACCAGAGCAGCAGGCCAAATCCCAGGCTGGCCCAGGCGACGACTTCGACGCTGCGCCAGGCGCTGCCGAACAGGGTGTTGACCAGCATGCCGGCGACGACCAGCGGAACTGTCGCAACGACAAGATACAGGAATAGCCGCCCCTCATCGGTAACCCGTCCGGCCAGCAGCCGGATTCCGCCGCCCGCCACACGCCCGACATCGCGCCAGAAATAGAGCATGACGGCCCCGAGAGAGCCGAGGTGAACCGCGACGTCCAAAGTCAGCCTTTCGTTGGCCGTGCCGGCGCGCGTAGCGACCCCGCTCTGCTCGAAGACCTCCCAGGTCAGCACCAGGTGGCCGGACGAACTGATCGGCAGAAACTCGGTGATCCCCTGGACGATCGCCAGAACGATGATTGGCAACAGCGACGCCAAGCTTTCTTCTCCAATGCCTTTCCCGGGCGACGGCAGACCCCTCGACGCGGCCTATCACACAGGGTCCCGTCGAGGCCACAGGCCCATTAATACCGTATCGGTAGCATTTATTGGCAGACTTCGCTCCAGCATCCCGAATTTCAAGCCGGGGACGGCCATCGTCGAGTAAAGGTCCGACGCCGGAACAGGCAGGTCGGGGCCGGTCCGGTCGGGCGTACCGTCAACGCCGTATCGCAGCAAGGTCCGGCTCCGCCCCGGCCGATGCAGTCTCTACAACAAAGATCCCTGCTCGCCGTCGGCCGGCGGACGGGGACGGCGCGCCGGCTTCCGGGCCGCGGCGGATTTTCCGCCGCCCGTCCTTTCGCTTGAGGGCGGATCGATCAGCGCGGGGACGCTGCCGTCGCCGAAGCGGAGCGTCACGCGGCCGGCGCGCTGCGCCGCTGCACTGTCGGTGACCGGCCGTCCGCCCGCATCGCGGACCAGCGCAAAGCCGCGATCCAGGACCCGGCCGTAGGAATAGGATTCAAGCAGGTCGGCCCGGTGCTTCAGGCGTTCGTGCATTGCGTCGAGGCGCCGCTGCATCTGCGGCCGCAAACGGGCGCCGAGATCGTCCGTCCGGTCGCGCCGGCGGTTGACGAGCTGGACGAGGGCGGCAGGCCGGATGCCGGCCGCGAGCCGGTCGGCCGCAGACCGCTTTTCCCGGACCAGGCTGCGCAGGCCGAGTCCGAGACGCTCGGCCCGGTCGTCCAGTTGCTGGGCCCTGGCGTCGAGAAGCGACTGGGGGTCCGGCAAGCCGCGGCCGGCGGACTCCAGGCGCAGGCGGTACTCCTCGCGCAGCCGCCCCATCGCCGACACCAGCCGCCGGCCGTCGTCCAGGATTTGGGCGACCAGTTCGCTGCGCACCGGCACGGCCATTTCGGCCGCTGCGGTCGGGGTCGGCGCGCGGCGGTCCGCGGCATGGTCGATCAGCGTCGTGTCGGTCTCGTGGCCGACCGCGCTGACCAGCGGAATGTCCGAGGCTGCCGCGGCCCGGACGACACTTTCCTCGTTGAACGGCCACAGATCCTCGATCGATCCGCCGCCCCGTGCGACGATCAGCAGATCGGGCCGCGGAATTCCGGAATCGCCCCGGATCGCATTGAAGCCCTCGATCGCGTCGGCAACTTCCCCGGCCGCCGAATCGCCCTGCACCCGCACCGGCCAGAGTAGGACGCGGCGCGGGAACCGGTCCTCCAGGCGGTGAAGGATGTCCCGGATCACGGCGCCTGTGGGCGACGTCACGACGCCGATGACGGCCGGCAGGAAGGGCAGCGGCCTCTTCCGGCTCTCGTCGAACAGCCCCTCGGCCGCCAGCTTGCGCCGGCGCTCCTCGAGCAGCTTCAGAAGCGCGCCCTCGCCGGCGGCCTCCAGCGCCTCGATGACAATCTGGTATTTCGAGCGGCCGGCGTATGTGGTCAGCTTGCCGGTCGCGATGACCTCGAGGCCGTCTTCCGGCTCGACCGCCAGGCGTCCGGCCGCGCCGCGCCAGCACACGGCGTCGAGGACGGCGCTGTCGTCCTTCAGGGCCATGTAGAGATGGCCCGATCCGGCCCGCTTGAATCCGGAGATTTCTCCACGTACCCGGACGCGGCTGAATTCGCCTTCGACCACCCGCTTGAGCGACGCGGACAGTTCCGAGACCGTGGCGACCGGGGTATTGTGACCGGGGCCGGTCTCCGGCCCGTCCTCGAAAGCGCTCATCCGCCCAGCTCCCGCGAGCGGCGGGCCGCAGCGGCGATGGCCCTTTTCATCAGGGCGCCGAGCCCGTCGTTGGCCATCAGGACTTTCAGTGCAGCCTCGGTCGTGCCGCCGGGGCTGGTGACGTTGCGGCGCAGGGTGGCGGCATCTTCCGGCGCGCGATGCAGCAGCTCGCCGGCGCCGGCCACGGTCGCCCGCGCCAGCGCACCGGCCGCTTCCGGCGAGAGCCCCTGGGCGATGCCGGCGTCGGTCATGGCCTCGACCAGATGAAAGACATAGGCCGGCCCGCTGCCGGATACGGCGGTGACGGCGTCGATCTCCGCTTCGTCCGTTACCCAGACCACCGCGCCCACGGCGCCCAGCAGGGCTTCGCACAGGGCGCGGCCATCCGGCGGCACATTGGCGTTGCAGATTGCTGCGGTCACGCCACGCCCGACGGCCGCCGGCGTGTTCGGCATGGACCGGACGACCGGCACGTCGCGCCCCAGAATCAATTCGAAGAAGCGGATCGGCGTCCCTGCCGCGATGGAAAGAAACACGGCGCCGGAACCGGCATAGGGCCGATAGTCGGGGACCACGGCGTCCATCACCTGCGGCTTGACGGCAAACAGGACGACGTCCGGGCGGAAACCCGAAGGCGTTTCCTCCACCCTGCGGACGAACACGGGGCCCGGACCTTCGGCGAAGGCACCTGCGGCTTCAGGTGCGGGCTCCACAGCGACGATGTTGCCGGCGCGGGCGCCGGCCGCGAGCCAGCCGCGCGCCAGGGCGCCGCCCATCTTCCCGCAGCCGACCAGCAACAGGCGCGCTGCGGCAAGGTCCATGATTTTGCCCCTTATGCTTCTCCAACGGTGTCCAGCAGGGAAGCGGTCACCGCCTCGTTGGCCGTCTTGCCGCCCCAGGTGACGAACTGGAAGGCGGGATAGAATCGCTCGCACTCGGACAGGGCGATGTCAACCAGGTCTTCGAGCTGTTCGACGCTGGCGCCCTGGTGGCCGCGCAGCAGCACCGTGTGCCGGAAGACCGGGTTCGAATCCTCTTCCGGAACGACGAAAGTGCCCAGCCAGAGCTTGTTGTTTATCTTCAGCAGTAACTGCGAGATATCGATCAGTTTCTTCTTGGGAATGCGCATGTCCATGAAACAGGAAAGATGAATGGCGTTCAGATCCTCGCTCCACACGAAATGCATGTGGTAGCCGCACCAGTGGCCCGGATATTCGACGGCCATTTCGTCGTCGCCGCTGCGCTCGAACGACCATTCGTTCGCAGCGACGATTTCTTCCAGTGTGTCCAGGGGGTTGGGCGTTGTCCAGGTATCGAGCGCGATGCCAGACATGAGTCGCTCTCCTGTAGCGGCTCCTGGAAAGAGAGGAGCCGGAGCGTGAACGCGGGGCGCCGCCCGCCGCGGCCGGCGATACCGCGCGCGACCGATCACTGACCTTTATCTTGTGGTATTGGAACGGCCGCATACCACCAGATGTGGAGCCTGCCACCGTACGTATTTTCTCGCAACAAGATTTATTAGTGCAAATCAGGTTTTACACAAGATATTGATTCGCCGTTTGCCGCAAGTTGCGGCGCTCCCGTATCGACATTGCGCCCGGCGGCGTCGCGGAAAAATTGCCGGTGTTTCGGCGTACAGATTTTTTGCGGGCGATCACGCGCCCTTGCGGCGGCCGCGCGCCGGTTTTTCGAGCTTTTCCAGGCGCTGCTGGAGTTCGGTCAACCGCGCTTCGAGGGCCTCCTGCCCGTCGCGCGCCTTTGCCGCCATGTCCCGGGCGACGTCGAACTCCTCGCGGGTCACCAGGTCCATGTCGGCCAGCAATCCCTGGAGCCGGGCCTTGACCATCGCCTCCGCTTCCGACCGGACACCGGCGGCGACGCCCAGCATACCCGTCGTGACCCGGGCGAAATCGTCGATCAGCTTGTTGTTGGCCTGCATGGCGATGCCTCCTGCCGCCCCGACTTTCAATGGCGCATTACATGGGCGCGCCGCCGCCGCACGGCAAACGCCGCGTCGCCGCGCCGGACGGAAGCCGGGTCATGTCACGATCTCGTCGCGCGGCGGCAGCGCCATGCTGCGCCGGTCCATCGCCACCGACTTGATCAGCGCGAAGACGTCCACGCCCGGCGCCAGTTCCAGATCGCGAACCGCGTTGGCGGTCACCGTGGCGGCGATGCGGCTTTCCCCCGTCTCGCCGGCGATGGAAATCGCCACGGTCCGGAACGGCCCGTCGGATTCCGTCACCGACCGGACCGTTCCTGGCAGGATGTTGCGGATGCTGACGCGGTCCGGCTTCTCCAGGGCGACGGAGACGTCCCGCGCCCGGATCCGCACCCGGATCGCGCTGCCCACCGGCAGCGGCACGGAGGGCACCCACAGGCTGCCGCCGGGAATGGCGAGCCGGCTCATCGCGCCGGCGACGTCCTGTTCGGCGACGCGGGCGGCCAGTACGGCGCCGGCCTGGAACCGGCCTGTCAGCGGCATCAGCTCCGGGCGGGTGAAGACCTCGTCGACCGAGCCGGTGGCCGCGACCGATCCGTCCGACAGCAGGACGACCCGGTCGGCAAGGCGCGCCACTTCGTCGATCTGGTGGCTGACATAGACGACGGGCAGGCCGGCCTCGTCGCGCAGCCGCTCGATATAGGGCAGGATTTCCGCCTTCCGGGCGGCGTCGAGGGACGCCAGGGGTTCGTCCATCAGCAGGATGTCGGGCTCGGACAACAGGGCCCGGCCGATCGCCACGCGCTGCTGTTCGCCGCCCGAAAGGGTCGCCGGCTTCCGTTCCAGAAGCGCTTCGAGGCCCAGCATGCCGATGACGCCGCTGAACCGGCCGTTGCGTCCGGCCGCTCTCGCGTAGAGCAGATTGCGGCGGACCGTCAGGTGCGGGAACAGGCGGCCTTCCTGGAACACGACGCCGACCCGGCGCTGCGGCGTTGCGATATCGATGCCCTTTGCGCCGTCGAACAGGATACGGCCGCCCAGCGCGATCCGCCCGGCGTCCGGCGTCATGAGCCCGGCGATCATCTGGACCGTGCTGGTCTTGCCGGCCCCGGACCGGCCGAACAGGGCCGTCACGCCGCCGGCACTTTCGAACCGTATATCGAGCGCCGTTTCGCCGAGGCGCTTTCTCGCGTCGACGTCAAGCATCGCCGGACCGCTCCGTGGCAGACAGGCCGCGGCGCGCCCGCCGGGCCAGGATTTCCGACGCCACGACGGCGAGAACCGAAATGGCGATGGCGATCAGGGTGAGGCGGAATACGGCGCTCTCCTCGCCCGGCACCTGGAGCAGCGCGTAGACCGCGAGCGAGAGGGTCTGCGTTTCGCCCGGGATATTCGAGACCAGGGTGATGGTTGCGCCGAATTCGCCCAGCGCCTTGGCGAAGCCGAGCACGGCGCCGGCCAGCACGCCGGGCATCGCAAGCGGCAGGGCGATCGTGGCGAAGCGCCGCCACCGCCCGGCGCCAAGCGTCGCGGCGGCCTGTTCCAGCCGCACGTCGACGGCTTCGAAGGAGAGGCGGATCGGCCGCACGATCAGCGGAAAGGCCATGACGCCGGCCGCCACCGCCGCCCCGGTCCAGCGAAAGGCGATCTCGATGCCGAACCAGTCCTTGAGCCAGCTGCCGATCCAGCCCTGGTTGCCGAACAGGATCAGCAGCACGAAACCGGTCACGACCGGCGGCAGGACCAGCGGCAGGGTGATGAAGGCATTGACGAGCAGCTTGCCGCGAAACTCTTTGCGCGCGAGCACCCAGCCGAGCGCAACGGCGACCGGCAGGGCGATCAGCAGGCTCCAGAAGGAGACCTTCAGGCTGAGCAGCAGGGCGTCGGTTTCCGCTTCGCTCAACATCGGCGCGGGGCCCTAGCGGTCCTTCGGCATGCCGTAGCCGGCATCGGCGAAAATCCTGCGGTAGGCCGGGCTGTGGAGCGCCTCGAGCCAGCGCCGGGCGCAGTCCGCGTCGCCGCCCCTGACGATTGCAGCGTCGTAGCGGATCGGCGGATGGGCGGCTGCCGGGATGCGCGCGGCGATGCGGACGCGCGGCTCGGCGATCGCGTCGGTTTCGTAGACGATGCCCAATGCCGTTTCCCTGCGGACGACATAGGCCGCAACGACGCGCACGTTCGCGGCCAGCACGATATTGCGCCGCGCCCGCTGCCACAGGCCGAGGGACTGGAGCGCCGCCTTCGCATAGCGCCCGGCCGGCACATGGCCCGGATCTCCGATGGCCAGACGCTCCCGCCCCAGGCGGCGCGCCGTCGCCGTGCCGGGCGCAAGCCGTTCGGCACGTCCGGACCGTCCACCGGGACCGTGGGCGATGGCGACCAGACGGTTGGTGAACAGCGTGCGCCGCGCCGCCGGATCGATCCGGCCGTTGCGTTCGAGATAGTCGAGCCAGCGCGGATCGGCGCTGACGAACAGGTCGGCCGGCGCGCCGAACCGGATCTGGCGGGCGAGGATGCCGCTCGATGCATAGGACACGCGGATCGTGCCGCCCGGCGCGAGGCAGCGCCGTTGCGTCACCAGCCGTTCGACCGCGCGGTCCAGCGGCGCCTTCAGGCTGGCCGCCGCGAAGATGACGCCGTTGCCGCCGATCTTCGCATGCGCCGGCGCTGCAACAAGCGGAAGGGCCGAAACAAGGGCGCTCGCAAGTCTCATGCCGCTTTCTATACGCAGGAATGCCGAAACGCCCAATCCCGAACATTGGCCCGAACATTGGCCCGGACACTGGACAGCGCCCCGGTAAGGCGCCGATCCCCGTCAGTCATTTCGACCCCGTCATTTCGACCGGAGCGGCGCAGCCGCGCAGTGGAGAAATCTTTTCAGTCTGATACTTCGGACCTTGCTCCGCCGGAAAAAGATTTCTCCGCTCCGCCCCGGATAAATCCGGCGCTCCGGTCGAAATGACGGCGAAGAAAAGGGCTCGGTTCGGCGCCACAAGTCGAACCGAGACGCTGCCGGATCGCCTGCCAGCATTCTTGTGCGGTCGTTCAATATTCGATTCCGGCAAATAGGGCAGAGAAACAGGAGGTTGGCCCGCTTCCCTGATCTGGACAGACCGTTCCATAAAAATAAAAAAATCCGGAACGGCCCGGCCATGGCCCGGCGGCGCTGCGCGCAAAGCCTTGTACCGCGTGGCTTTCCGGGCCGGCGGCGACTCGGAGCGTCAGGCCGGATTTGACGCAAATTCATTTCTTACAGGATCATATTCCTTGTTGACGTTCCCAATTGTTCCCCGTTTGTTTCCGACAAATGGGCCGGAAAAACAGAGGCTTGGCCGGTGTTCCTGACCCGGGCCCGGCCCGGAAAGGGCACCCCGCGTTGTGCAGAAAATTGGCCGAAAACGCCGGGTCGCGGCGTTTCGGGCTGCGCCCTGCTCTTTCTCCGTCATTCCGACCGGAGCCCCGGATTTAATCCGGGGCGGAGTGGAGGAATCTCGTCGCCGGACTCCGGGTTTCGCATTGTCGCGATCGAGCCGAGATCCCTCCGCTCGCTCCGCTCGGTCGGGATGACGATGAGGGGACGGTCGGTCGGGGTGACGGTCCCGGGATATGTCATGAAATGTCATGCCGCATCCTCCTACCTAAAGAGGGACGCGGTGTATTGCCGGCTGGATTGAACGGAAAGGCCGCCCGTGGGGCACTCCCGGATGCGTTTCGGGCGCAACTCGGGCGTTGACAGGGGCCGATATAGGAGACAAAAACTGGCATGTCAAGAAAAAAGTGATAAAATAGGTGAAAATTCTATAGCCTGCCCAAGCGCCATCCCGCCGGCGCCGCATGCCGAACCGGATACGGCCGGACATTGCCGCCGTTCGGCCGCAAACGTATAAGGCGTCCACAATTCCGGTTGCCGGGTCCGGTCGCCGGGTTCGGTCGTCTCGCCGTCTGTCCGGCGAACGTCCGGATGGCGGTGTGCGGGCTGACGCAACCCGCAGGTTACCGGCCGACGACCCCTGTTGCCCTGCTGCGGACCGCCGATGGATCCGATCCTCCTCGCGCTTGCCTATCCGTCGATCGATCCGGTGCTGGTCCGGCTCGGGCCGGTCGAAATCCGGTGGTATGCGTTGGCCTATGTCGGCGGGCTGGCCTACGCCTGGTGGTTCATGCGCCGCCTGGCCGGCACACGGCCGGCCGGATCGCGGGCCGGATCGCGGACCTTGGACGACCGGGCGGTCGACGACCTGATGTTCTGGGCGACGCTGGGCGTGATCGTCGGCGGCCGGCTCGGCTATGTGATTTTCTACAAACCGGGCTTCTATCTGGAGAACCCCGAACGGATCCTCGCCTTGTGGCAGGGCGGCATGGCATTCCATGGCGGGCTGATCGGCGTGGCGCTCGCCATCGTTCTGTTCTGCCGCAAGCGGCGCATTGACATGCTCTCCGCCGGCGACCTCGCGGCCTGCGCCGTGCCGCTGGGGCTGCTGCTCGGGCGGCTGGCCAATTTCATCAACGGCGAACTCTGGGGGCGGGTGAGCGACGTGCCCTGGGCGATGGTGTTTCCGGGCGGCGGGCCGCTGCCGCGGCATCCGTCGCAGCTCTACGAGGCCTTTCTCGAAGGGCTGCTGCTGTTCGTCGTCATCAACCTGTGGCGCCGGCGGACGGGCGCCCTCGACCGGCCCGGCGAATTGACCGGCCTGTTCTGCGCCGGCTACGGCATCGCCCGGTTCATCGTCGAATTCTTCCGCCAGCCCGACGCCTTCCTGCCCGGCAGCGGTTTCCTGTTCGGCTTCGTCACCATGGGCCAGCTGCTGTCCCTGCCGCTGGTCGCCCTGGGCGTCTGGCTGATCCTGCGCGCCCGGAAAAGAGCGGCCGTCGCCGTCAACCCGGCGGCGGACAAAGGGTGACGCCGCTCGACCGGCTGGTCCGGCGCATGATCGCGCAGAGCGGGCCCATGCCGGTCTTCCGGTTCATGGCGCTCGCCCTGCAGCATCCCGAGTACGGATATTACCGGCAGGCGGCGGCGATCGGGCGCGGCGGCGACTTCATCACCGCACCGGAAATCAGCCAGGTCTTCGGGGAACTGGTTGGCCTTTGGGCGGCGGAAGCCTGGGAGCGGGCCGGGCGACCCGATCCCTGTATCCTGTGCGAGGCCGGCCCCGGGCGGAGTGCGCTGATGGCCGATGCCCTGCGGGCGATCCGGCATGTCGTTCCCGGTTTCGCCGCTGCCGCGCGCCTTCACCTGATCGAGAGCAACGCGACGTTGCGCGCCGTCCAGGCGAAGGCCCTGGCCGGGGCGGCGCCGGTCTGGATCGAGCGGCTGGACGGGCTGCCGGAAGGCCCGGTGTTCCTGGTTGCCAACGAGTTTCTCGATGCCCTGCCGGCCCGGCAGTTCGTCATGACGCCGGACGGCTGGCGCGAGCGGACGGTGGCCCTGTCTGAACTGGGGTCTGAATTGGGGTCTGAATCGGGGTCAGAATCCGGGTCCGAATCCGGGTCCGAAGCCGGCCGGCTGGTCTTCGCCGCCGGCGACAATCCGGCCGATGCCGTCGCGGCGTCCGGCCTGTCGCTGCCGGCAAAAGCCGAACCCGGCGCGATCGGGGAAATACAGCCGGATGCGCTCGCTTTCGTTCGCGACCTGGCGCGGCGGCTCGTTGCAGCCGGCGGTGCCGCGTTGCTGATCGATTATGGCGGCAACCTGCCTGCCGGAAGGTCGACGCTCCGCGGCATCCGGGGGCACCGGCTGGTCGATCCGCTGGACGGGGCCGGCGAGACCGACCTGAGCGTCGATGTCGATTTCGCCCGACTCTGCGAAGCGGCGGGAACCGAGGGCGCCGCCGTCCTGGGCCCGGTCGGGCAGGCCGCCTTTCTCCGGTCGCTGGGGATCGAAGCCCGCCGGACGGCACTCAAGGCTTCGGCTTCGGCGGAAGACGCCGCCATCATCGACACCGCCATCGACCGGCTGATCGATCCGGCCGCGATGGGAACGGCCTTCAAGGCAATGGCGGTCACCGCGCCGTCCTGCGCCGCGCTGCCCGGGTTTCCGCCCTAGACGCCTTCGGCGGCAGTTCGCGGCGCGCCGCTTGGTAGTGTCTCGGATTGACTTTTCGTGGCGGCCAGAGTCGATTCCCTCTCCGTCATTTCGACCGAAGCCTCGGATTTATCCGGGGCGTAGCGGAGAAATCTTTCATCTGCGAAGCCTGGTCCCAAGCATTGTTCCGGAAAGATTTCTCCGCTACGCGGCTGCGCCGCTCCGGTCGAAATGACGGGGAACGAATGGATTCGGTCCAGCGTCGCAAATCAAGTTGAGTCACTACGCGCGCCTTCGCCGGTTTGCATATCGCGCCGAATTTCGGCAACATCCTTCGACCGGCGGCCGGGCGCGGCGAGCGCCCCGGCCGGCCCCGGGACAGGAGGAGGATGGAGCGATGGCCGTCAATCTTGCCGAGACCGCAAAACAGAAGGAAATCCGCTATTTCCTGATCAGCTTCGTGGACCTGTTCGGCGTGCTGCGGGCCAAGCTCGTCCCCGCCGAAGCCATCGCGGACATGCAGGAGGAAGGCGCCGGTTTCGCCGCCTTCGCCGCGTGGCTCGACTCGTCCCCCGCCGAGCCCGACATGCTGGTCAAGCCCGATCCCGGCAGCCTGATCCAGCTACCGTGGAAGCCGGAGATCGGCTGGCTCGCCGGCGATTGCTGGATGGAGGGCGAGCCGATGCGGGATACGCCGCGGCTGCTGCTCAAGGGCAGGCTGGCGGCGGCGCGGCAGATGGGCTACCGTGTCAAGACCGGCGTCGAAGCGGAATATTTCATTGTGACGCCCGACGGCGAGGCGATTTCCGACCCGCTCGATATCCAGGCCAAGCCCTGCTACGATCAGTCGGCCCTGATGCGCCGCTACGACGTCGTCTCCGAGATCTGCGACGCCATGCTGAGCCTCGGCTGGGGGCCCTACCAGAACGACCACGAAGACGCCAACGGCCAGTTCGAGATGAACTGGAGCTACGACGACGCCCTTGTGACGGCCGACCGCCACGTCTTTTTCAAATTCATGGTCAAGTCGATCGCCGAGAAGCACGGGCTGCGCGCGACCTTCATGCCCAAGCCCTTCCCCAACCTGACCGGCAACGGCTGCCACGCGCACATTTCCTTCTGGGACGACGCCGGCGAGACCAACCTTTTCGACGACGCGGACGAGGGGTTCGGCCTGTCCGCGCTCGCGTACAATTTCCTCGGCGGCATCGTCCACAACGCGCCGGCGCTGTGCGCGATCTGGAACCCGACGGTGAACAGCTACAAGCGCATCAACGCGCCGGTCACCCTGTCGGGCGCGACATGGTCGCCCAACATGGTCGCCTATGGCGGCAACAACCGCACGACCATGGTGCGGATTCCCGACGCCGGGCGCTTCGAGCTGCGCCTCATGGACGGCTCGGCCAATCCCTACCTGCTGCAGGCGGGCATCGTCGTCGCCGGGCTCGACGGCATCGAGAATGCGCGCGATCCCGGCAAGCGCACCGACCTCGACCTCTACGCCGAGGGCCACAAGCTGCGCGGCGCGCGCAGGCTGCCGCTCAACCTGCTCGATGCGCTGCGCCTGTTCGAGCGCGACAAGGTCGTGCGCGCCGGTTTCGGAGAGAGCTTCGTCAAGAGCTACGTCAAGCTCAAGACCGGGGAATGGAACGAATACGCCGGCGCCATCTCGGACTGGGAGCGGCGCAACACCCTCGATTGCTGAGGCCGATTGCTGAGGCGGAACGGGCCTGCGCCCGCATGTCCCTGACCGTTGCTTCCGTGCCACCGTTCGAGGGGCTGCCCGGCATCCGCTACGGCTTTTTCGGCAGCCGGGGCGGAGTCAGCGCCGGCATCTATGCCTCGCTGAACGGCGGGCAGGGGTCCGGCGACGACCCCGGCGCGGTCGCGGAAAACCGGCGCCGCGTGGCCGGTGAACTGGAGGTCGAAGAAAGCGCTCTCGTGTCGGCATTCCAGTGCCACAGCGACCGGACCGTGACGGTTTCTGAGCCCTGGACCCGCGAGACCCGCCCGCGCTGCGACGCCATGGTGACGGACCGGCCGGGCATCGGGCTCGGCGTGCTGGCGGCGGATTGCGGGCCTGTCCTGCTCGCCGACGCCGAAGCCGGGGTGGTCGGCGCAGCCCACGCCGGATGGAAAGGCGCCCTTGCCGGCGTGCTGCCGAACGCGGTCGCGGCGATGGAAAGGCTGGGCGCCGACCGGTCGCAGACCGTCGCGGCGCTGGGGCCCTGCATCCGGCAGGCCTCTTACGAAGTCGGCCCGGAGTTCCCCGCGCCATTTTTCGAGCAGGACCCGGACAATGCACGCTTCTTCGAGACCGGCGCCAGGCCGGGACATCACCAATTCGACCTGGGCGGCTACATCGTTGCGCAGCTGGAGGCCGCCGGCCTCGCCGCCGTGTACGACACCGGGCTCGATACCTATGCCGACCCCGACCGGCTGTTCAGCTTCCGGCGCAACACCCATCGCGGCCATCGGGATTACGGCCGCAACGTCTCGGCGATCTGCCTGACCGGGGACGCCGGATAATGCCGCTGCATTTCTCCGAAGCCGAACTGGCCGACCGGCGGCGGCGGACCTGCGCGGCGATGGCCGAGGCCGGCTTGGACGGCCTGCTGTGCTTCCGCCAGGAATCGATGTTCTGGCTGACCGGCTACGACACCTTCGGCTTCGTCTTTTTCCAGTGCCTCTATCTCGGCGCGGACGGCACGATGACGCTGCTCACCCGCGCGCCCGACCTGCGCCAGGCGCAACAGACGTCCGTCATCGAGGACATCCGCATCTGGGTCGACCTGCCCGACGCCGGCCCGGCGGAACAACTGCGCGCAATTCTGGACGAACATGGCTGCCGCGGCAGGCGCCTCGGCGTGGAGTGGGAGGCCTACGGTCTCACCGCCAATAACGGGCGCGCCGTCGAGGCTGCGATGGACGGGTTCTGCACGCTGGAAGATGCGTCGCGGCTGGTCAGCCGGCTGCGGCTGATCAAGAGCCCCGCGGAGATGGGCTATGTCCGCCGCGCCGCGGAGCTGGCCGACGCGGCCTGGGCGGCGGCGGTCGACCTCGCCGAACCCGGCGCCTTCGAAGGCGATATCCTGGCCGCGATGCAGGGCGCGGTCTTCCGCGGCGGCGGCGACTATCCCGGCAACGAATTCATCGTCGGCTCCGGGCCGCAGGCGCTGCTGTGCCGCTATTTCACCGGCCGGCGGCACCTGGATGCGCAGGACCAGCTCACCCTGGAATTCGCCGGCGTCTACCGGCGCTATCACGCCTGCCTGATGCGCACCCTGTGCATCGGCGCGCCGCCGGCCCGGCAGGTCGAAATGCACAAGGTCGCCGTCGAGGCGCTCGACGCCGCAAGGGACGCGCTCCGGCCCGGCCGGTCGGTGGGCGAGGTGTTCGACGCCCATGCACGGGTGATCGATGCGGCCGGCATGCAGGCGCACCGGCTCAACGCCTGCGGCTATTCCCTCGGGGCCACCTTTGCGCCGATCTGGATGGACTGGCCGATGTTCTTCCACGGCAATGCCGTGGAGGCTGCGCCCGGCATGGTCTTCTTCATCCACATCATCATCTTCGATTCGGACGCCGGCCTTGCCATGACGACCGGCCAGACCGTGGCCGTCACCGGGACGGGGTGCGAGGCGCTGACCGGGGCGCCGCTCAACCTCGTCGTGAAATAGTGGTCGTGAAGTAGCCGGCCGATGCCCTGGATGTTCATGTTTCTGCTGTTCTGCCTGCTCGGGCTGGTCGCGACCTGCGTGCTGATCTGAACGCTGCCACGGTTCCGCCGCCGGGCGTAATCTGCACGGCTTCGATCCGGCATCCGGCCTGCCCCGGACGGGCGCAAGTTCGACGGGATACCGACCCAGGAATTCGATATGGACGATTTCGATTTTCGCCACTGGTCGCACAAGGCGGCGGACTGGAGCGCCGACTATCGCGAGACGTTGCGCGACCGGCCGGTGCGGGCGCAGACGACACCCGGCGAGATTGGCGCCGCGATCGCCGATGCGCCGCCGGAAGCCGCCCACGACATGGCGGACATCTTCGCCGACTTCGAACGGCTGATTCCCGGCGGCATGACCCATTGGCAGCATCCGCGCTTCTTCGCCTATTTCCCGTCCAACGCCGCGCCCGCCGCGGTGGTCGCCGAGCAGCTCGCCGGCGCCATGGCGGCGCAATGCATGCTCTGGCAGACCTCGCCGGCAGCGACCGAGCTGGAAATCAAAATGGTCGACTGGCTGCGCCAGGCGGTCGGCCTGCCGGCGGATTTCAAGGGCGTGTTCCAGGATACGGCCTCGACCGCCACCCTGTGCGCCGTGCTGACCATGCGCGAGCGCGCCCTCGACTGGCAGGGCAACCGGGAGGGGCTGTTCGGGAAGGCGCCATTGCGCATCTACGCTTCGGACCAGACTCACAGCTCGATCGACAAGGCCCTCTGGGTTGCCGGCCTCGGGCAGGACAATCTGGTCAAGCTGCCGACCGATGCGGCGCTGGCGATGGATGTCGATGCGCTGAAACGGGCGATCCGCGACGACCGGGCAGCGGGGATGACGCCGGCCGGCATCGTCGTCTGCGTCGGCGGCACCTCGGTCGGCGCGATGGACGATGTGCGCGCCGTCTGCACCGTGGCGGCGCAGGAGGGCCTCTACAGCCATGTCGACGCCGCCTGGGCCGGTTCCGCCATGATCTGTCCGGAGTACCGGCATTTCTGGGACGGCGTGGAGCTGGCCGACAGCATCGTGCTCAATCCGCACAAATGGCTCGGCGCGCCGGTCGAATGTTCGGCCCATTTTGTCCGGTCGCCGGAGACGCTGGTGCGCACGCTGGCGATCCAGCCGGAATATCTCCGGACCCACGGCAGGGACGGCATCGTCAATTTCAGCGAATGGTCGGTCACGCTCGGCCGGCGGTTCCGCGCGCTCAAGGTCTGGTTCCTGCTGCGCGCCTACGGCCTGGACGGCCTGCGCCGCCGCATCCGCAACCATGTCCGCTGGACCGAAGCTCTTGCCGCCCGGCTGGCGGTGGAACCCGGATTCGAAATCGTCACGGCGCCGGTCCTGTCGCTGTTTTCCTTCCGCTATGCGCCGGACGGCGTTTCCGAAGACGATCTGGACGATCTTAACCTGCGGCTGGTCAACGCGATCAACGACGACGGCGCGATCTACCTGACCCAGACCGTCCATGGCGGCCGGGTGGCGATCCGGTTCGTCGCCGGGCAGTTCGACGCTGCGGAAGAGGATGTCGCGGGCGCGTTCGACGCAATCGCAGGGGTTGCGCATTCCCTGCCGACCTGATTGCTTGACGCGCGTCAGCAAAACCGAAGAGACCGCCTCATGGCCGACCCGATTACCCTCTACTTCGACCTCCCCTCCGCCCATACCTATCTGGGCATCGCGGAATTGCAGAGGGTGGCGGCGAAACACGGCCGCGGGATCGACTGGGTGCCGATCTCGCTGATGACGGTCTGGAAGATTCACGACTACATGCCGATCGGCAATCCGATCGCCAAGGGCCGCTACATCAAGAAGGATTTCACGCGCACCGCCGGCCTGCTCGGCCTGCCGCTCAACATTCCCAAATCCTTCCCGCGTGGCGATCTCAGCCAGGCGCGCCACCTGATCTGGCGCATCCGGTTGCAGGACCCGGAGCCGGCCAACCGCCTGTCCGCCGCGCTGATGCAGGGCTACTGGGCCGAAGGGGCGGACCTGTCGGAGTCGGACGCGCTGAAGGAAGCCGCCTCCGCGGCCGGGGTTTCGACGGCCGATGTCGACGCCGCGGCAGACGATGCGGCAGCGGCCGAAGCCTGCGCCAACACCAGCCGGGAGGCCGCCGAAGCCGGGATATTCGGCACGCCCCACATGGTCGCCGACGGCGAACCGTTCTGGGGCCACGACCGCATCCGCTATCTCGACATGTGGCTGGACAGGAATTCGTAGGGCAGGGCGATAGAACCGATGGAGAATCCCTCCCATCCGGGCGAGGTGCTCGCCCAATTGTTTCTCGAACCGCTGGGCATGAGCGCGATCGCGCTTGCGAAACGGCTGAACGTGCCCCGGACCCGGATCGAACGGCTGGTCAGGGGCGAGACGTCGCTGACGGTCGATACCGCCATGCGGCTGGCAAGGTTCTTCGGCAATACCCCCGAATTCTGGATGAATTTGCAGCGGGCTCACGACCTCGCCCAGGCCCGCAGGACGCTCGATCTCTCGAACATCGTCCCCCTGGAGGCGGCATGACGGACCGGAAACCCGCCTGCCTCGTCATCGGCGTCGGCCCCGGCACGGGCGAGGCGCTGGTCCGGCGGTTTGCCGAGGGCGGCTATGCCGTCGCCATGATCGCGCGCAAGGCCGGGCGGCTGGAGCGGATCGCCGGCGAGGTTGCGGACAGCCGCGCCTATCCGTGCGACGTGACCGATCACGAGGCGCTGCGGGCGACGCTCGCGCGGATCGTCGCCGATCTCGGCGTGCCGAAGGTGGCGATCTACAACGGGGCTCTCGCGGTCTTCGCGCCTTACCGGGAGATCGACATCGGCGACTTCGAGCGCACCTTCCGGGTGAACGTGTCCTCCCTGCTGGTCGCGGCGCAGGAACTGGCGCCGGCCATGGTCGAGCGCGGCGATGCCGCCCTGCTGGTCACCGGCAACACCGGCGCCTGGCGCGGCAAGCCGCATTTCACCGGCTTCGCGCCGACCAAGGCGGGCCAGCGCATCCTCGCCGAAGCGCTGGCCCGGGAGCTCGGGCCCAAAGGGCTCCACGTCGCCCACATCACCGTCGACGCGATGATCGATATCCCCTGGGTGCGCGAACGGATGGGCGGGGACCGGCCGGACGACGCCTACGCCAAACCGGCCGACATTGCCGGCGAGTTTTTCCGCATCGCCCACCAGCCGCGCAGCACCTGGAGCTTCAACGTCGAACTCCGGCCGTATCGCGAGCCGTGGTAAGCGCGGCAAAGATCTTACCCGTTCGAGCGTGCCTGAATCTCTCGCCTTACTTTCGCCATCGGTTTACCGCGAATAGCCTCATGCGCTGGATCGCTGCAATTCCGGCTGCTCTCGCTTCGCTTGTCGCTCTGTCGGCACATAGCGTCGCCGACGAAGCTGCCTTGGCGTCAGGCATCGTCGAGAGCCACGCCATCGCCATGCACGGGACGCCGAAATATTCGGCCGGCTTCCCGCATTTCGACTATGTCAACCCGAAGGCGCCGAAGGGCGGCAGCCTGTGGCTGGCGGCCCAGGGCACCTTCGACAGCCTGAATCCCTACATCGTCAAGGGCACGGCGGCGAGCGGGGCCGGGCTGATCTACGACACGTTGATGCGCCGGGCGGATGACGAACCGTTCACGCTCTATCCGCTGCTCGCCGAATCGATCCGCTATCCGCAGGGCCGGTCCTGGATCGAGTTCACGCTCAATCCCGCGGCGCGCTGGCACGACGGTCGGCCCGTCACCGTCGATGACGTGATTTTCTCCATGAACATCCTGCGCAAGCAGGGCCGGCCGTTCTACCGCTACTATTTCCGCGATATCGCCCGGATGGAGCGGACCGGGCCGCGTTCGGTGAAGTTCGTCTTCCGCGGCGGCACCAACCGCGAGCTGCCCCTGATCGTCGCCGGAGACCTCAACATTCTGCCCAAGCATTATTGGGAAAAGCGGGACTTTTCGAAATTCTCCCTCGATCCGCCGCTCGGCAGCGGACCCTACCGGATCGGCAAGGTCTCTCCCGGCCGCCGGATCGAATTTCTCCGGGTCAAGGACTATTGGGGCCGGAACCTGCCGGCGAATGTCGGCCATTACAATTTCGACCTGATCCGCTACGAGTATTTCTTCGACGCCTCGGTGATGCGCGAGGCGCTGAAGGCGGGCCAGTTCGACTATCGCGCCGAGAACACGGCCTCCGCCTGGGCGCGGGCCTACGACATCGCCGCGAAGCGCGAGGGGCTGCTGGTCCAGAAGACCTTCCCGACCGGCCAGCCCAGCGGCATGCAGGCCTTCGTCTACAATTTGCGCAATCCGCTGTTCCGGGACTGGCGGGTGCGGCGGGCGCTGGTCTACGCCTTCGATTTCGAATGGACCAACCGCAACCTGTTCTTCGGCCAGTATGCCCGGACCCGGAGCTTCTTCGACAATTCCGAACTCGCATCGCGCCCCGGCAAGCCCAGGGGCGCGGTGCTGAGGCTGTTGCAGGATTTGAAGCGGCGCTATCCCGGCGCGGTGCCGGACCGGATATTCGCATCGCCCTACACGCTGCCCGTCTACAGGGACAGCAACATCCGTCCGGGCCTGCGCGCGGCCTTCAGTCTGCTGAAAGAGGCCGGCTGGGTCGTCCGCGATTTCCGCTTGGTCAACGCAAAGACGGGCCGGCCGTTCAGCTTTACCCTGCTGTTGCGCTCGCCGGCCTTCGAAAGGATCGTGCTGCCCATCCGGCGCAATCTGAAACGGCTGGGCATCGACATGCGCATCCGGCTGGTCGATTTCTCCCAGTATGTCAACCGGGTGCGCAAGTTCGATTTCGACGTCGTCGTCCTCGGCTGGGGCCAGTCGCTCTCGCCGGGCAACGAGCAGCGCGGTTTCTGGACGACGGCTGCCGCCAAACGGCCCGCCAGCAACAACTGGAGCGGCCTGCAGAACCGGGCCGTCGACGACCTGGTGGAGCAGTTGATCGCCGCGCCCGACCGGAAGAGCCTGGTGCTGCGGACCCGGGCGCTCGACCGGCTGCTGCTCAGCCAGCATTTCGTCATCCCGAACTGGCACATCCCCTATGATCGCATCGTGTTCTGGGACAAGTTCGGCTATCCGGACAAACCGACGATCGGCGGCGCGGATATCATGACCTGGTGGTTCGACCCTGCGAAGGCGGCCCGGCTGCGCGGCCGGATCGCGAGCCTGAAATAGCGGTCGCGGGAAACGCGCGATGCTGGCCTATATCGTCCGCCGCCTGCTGCTGATCATCCCGACCTTGCTCGGGATCATGGTGATCAACTTCGTCATCATCAACATGGCGCCGGGCGGGCCGATCGAGCAGCTGATCGCAAACCTGCGCCAGGGCGGCGACCAGGTCGCGGAGCGCACCGGTTCGTCCCGCGGGCAGGAGGCCGGCATCGGGCAGCAGGAGCGGCAGCCGGGCGCCGAATCGCGCGCCGGCCGGGGCCTCGATCCGGAGCTGCTGGAGAAGCTGCGCAAGCAGCTCAATCTCGACAAGCCGCCCCACGAACGGTTCGTCCTGATGGTCGCCAACTACGCGGCCTTCGATTTCGGCCAGAGCTTCTTCAAGAACCGGCCGGTGGTCGATCTGGTGCTGGAGAAGATGCCGGTCTCGATATCGCTGGGGTTGTGGACGACGCTGATCGTCTATCTGGTCTGTATCCCGCTCGGCATCCGCAAGGCGGTGCGCGACGGCTCGGCCTTCGACATCTGGACCAGCGGCGTCGTCGTGGTCGCCAACGCAATTCCCGGATTCCTGTTTGCTATCATGCTGGTCATCCTGTTCGCGACCGGGGCGGTGTTCCAGTGGTTCCCGCTCAAGGGGCTGGTGTCGGAGAATTTCAGCGAGCTTTCCACGGCCGGGCAGGTGCTGGACTATCTGTGGCACATTGCATTGCCGGTGCTGGCGCTCGTGATCGGCGGCTTTGCGGCGCTGACGCTGCTGACCAAGAACAGCTTTCTCGAAGAGATCAACAAGCAGTATGTCGTGACCGCGCGCGCCAAGGGCATGGGCGAGCGGCGGGTGCTCTACGGCCATGTCTTCCGCAACGCGATGCTGATCGTGATCGCCGGCTTCCCCGGCGCCTTTATCGGCATCCTGTTCACCGGCTCGCTGCTGATCGAGATCATCTTCAATCTCGACGGCCTCGGCCTGCTCGGCTTCGAGGCGATCGTCAACCGGGATTATCCGGTCGTCTTCGCAACCCTGTTCTTCTTCTCGCTGATCGGCCTGCTGGTGAAGCTCATCACCGACCTCACCTACATCTGGGTCGATCCGCGGATCGATTTCGAGGCCCGGCAAGCATGAGACTCCAGGCATGAGTATCCGGGCATGAGTATCCGGCCATGAGTATCCGGCCATGAGTATCCGGCCATGAGCGTCGCCCCGGCCCGGAAGGACAGCGTCCTGTGGTGGCGGATCACGCCGGTGACGGCGCGGCGGCTGGCCAATTTCCGCGCCAACCGGCGGGGCTATTGGTCACTCTGGATCTTCGCCGCGCTCTTTGTCCTCAGCCTGTTCGCCGAGTTGATCGCCAACGACCGGCCGATCGTCGTCTGGTACGACGGCGGCCTCTACCTGCCCTCGGTCAGCCGCTATGCCGAGACGGCCTTCGGCGGCGAGTTCGAGACCGAGGCCGACTACACCGACCGCTTCGTGCAGCAGAAGATCGGCGAGAAAGGCTGGATGGTCTGGCCGCTCATCCCCTACCGCTACGATTCCCAGGTCATCGGCCTGCCCGAACCGTCGCCGACGCCGCCATCGGCCGCCAACCCGCTCGGGACCGACGACCAGGCGCGCGACGTGCTGGCCCGGGTGATCTACGGTTTCCGCCTGTCCGTCCTGTTCGGCTTGGTCCTGACGCTGCTCAGCAGCGTGATCGGCGTGGCGATGGGCGCGATCCAGGGCTATTTCGGCGGCTGGACCGACCTGTCCCTGCAGCGCTTCATCGAAATCTGGGAATCCGTCCCGATCCTCTACCTGCTCATCATCCTTTCGGCCATCGTGGAGCCGAATTTCTGGTGGCTGCTCATCATCTTGCTGCTGTTCAGTTGGATGGCGCTGGTCGGCGTGGTGCGCGCGGAATTCCTGCGCGCGCGCAATTTCGATTATGTCCGCGCCGCCCGGGCGCTCGGTGCGAGCAATGTCACCATCATGTTCAGGCATGTCCTGCCCAACGCGATGGTCGCGACCCTCACCTTCATGCCCTTCATCCTGTCCGGCTCGATCGTCGCGCTGACGTCGCTCGATTTCCTGGGCTACGGCCTGCCGCCCGGCTCGCCGTCGCTGGGTGAATTGCTCAAGCAGGGCCGGTCGAACCTCGAATCGCCCTGGCTCGGCGTCACGGCGTTCTTCGTGCTCGCCGCCCTGCTGAGCCTGCTCGTGTTCATCGGCGAGGCGGTGCGCGACGCCTTCGATCCGCGCAAGGGCATCGCCGCCGCCGCGCCGCCGCCGGAGCAGGATCCGGATTCCGCAGCAGCAATTTCGAACGTCCGCCAGCCGGCCGACGGCGCGCTCGCCGCCGCGGGACGGGTCCCATGAGCGCCGAACGCCTGCTTACCGTCGACAATCTGAAGGTCGATTTCAACGTGCCGGACGGCACGGTCCATGCCGTCAAGGGCGTTTCCTTTCATGTCGATAAAGGCGAAACGCTGGCGATCGTCGGCGAAAGCGGCTCGGGCAAGTCGGTCTCGGCGCTGTCGGTGCTCCAGCTCCTGCCCTACCCGCAGGCGAGCCATCCCGCCGGCGCCGTCGACTTCCAGGGCGAAGAGCTGATCGGCGCATCGAAGCAGGTGCTGCGCCGGATTCGCGGCAACCGCATTTCGATGATCTTCCAGGAGCCGCTGACAGCCCTCAACCCGCTGCACACCGTCGAGAAGCAGATCGGCGAAATCCTGCGCATCCACAAGGGCATGGTGAAAGGCGCGGCGCGCAAGCGGGTGCTCGAACTGCTGGAGAAGGTCGGCATCAAGGAGGCGGAGCGGCGGCTCGGCTCGTTCCCGCACGAACTCTCGGGCGGTCAGCGCCAGCGGGTGATGATCGCCATGGCGCTCGCCAACGAGCCCGACCTGCTGATCGCCGACGAGCCCACGACGGCTGTTGACGTGACGATCCAGGCGACGATCCTCCAGCTCCTGAAGGACCTCCAGAAGGACATGGGCCTCGGCATCCTGTTCATCACCCACGATCTCGGCGTGGTCGAACATTTCGCCGACCGGGTCGCGGTCATGCGCCTCGGCGAGATCGTCGAGGAGGGCGCCGTCGCCGACGTGTTCGGCCGGCCGCAGCACGAATACACCCAACGCCTCCTGGCCTCGGAGCCGAAGGGCACGCCGCCGGAGGTGCCGGACAGCGCCGCCGAAATGCTCGCCACCGAAGGGTTCCGGGTCTGGTATCCGATCAAGGCCGGCGTGTTCCGCCGCACCGTCGATCACATCAAGGCGGTCGACGAGGTGGCCTTGCGCGTCCGGGCCGGCGAGACCGTCGGCGTCGTCGGCGAGAGCGGGTCCGGCAAGTCGTCGCTCGGGCTGGGCCTGCTGCGGCTGATCTCGAGCCGCGGGCCCATCGTCTACCAGGGCCGGGACATCCAGGGCCTCGGCTGGAAGGCGCTGCGCCCGCTGCGGCGCGAGATGCAGATCGTGTTCCAGGATCCGTTCGGCAGCCTGAGCCCGCGGCTTTCGGTCGGCGAGATCGTCGAGGAAGGACTCAAGATCCACGGCCTGGGAGACCCCGATGCGCGCGAGCGGGCGGTCATCGATGCCCTGGCGGAGACCGGCCTCGATCCCGATACCCGCCACCGCTATCCGCATGAATTTTCCGGCGGCCAGCGCCAGCGGGTTTCGATCGCCCGCGCCATCGTGCTCAAGCCGAAGGTCGTGGTGCTGGACGAACCGACCTCCGCGCTCGACCGGTCGGTGCAAAGCCAGATCATCGACCTGCTGCACCAGCTTCAGCGCGATCACGATCTGGCCTATCTGTTCATCAGCCACGATCTGAAGGTCGTCCGGGCGATGAGCCACCAGGTCATCGTCATGCGCGACGGCAAGGTGGTGGAGCAGGGCCCGGCGGCCGACGTGCTCGACAATCCGCAGGCGGCCTACACGCGGGCCCTGATGGATGCGGCCTTCGATTTCAAGGCCGACGAGACAGGCATCGTCGCGGCTTGACGGCCTGCGGCGGACAACGAAGAAGGACGGCGCGACGATGACTTTGCTCCTGGCCTCCTCCTGGGGCGACATGGACCCCTATTTCGGCAAATGGCGCGAAATGCTGATCGCGCAGCCGGGCGGGATCGAGGTGCGGCTGTATCCGGACGAACTGGGCGACGCTGCGGACATTACCGCCGCGCTGGTCTGGGATCCGCCGCCAGGCCTGCTCGCCGGCCTGCCGAATTTGAAGCTGATCCAGTCCCTGGGCATGGGCGTCGACCATATCTTCAGGCACGACGACCTGCCCGAGGGCGTCCCGGTGGCGCGCCTGGTCGATCCCGACCTCGTGGCGCGGATGAGCGAATATTGCGTGCACAGCGTGCTGCATTATCACCGCGACGCCGACCGCTACGACCGGGACCAGGCGGCACGGCGCTGGAACCCGGTCTCCTATCCGGCCGCGAGCACGCGCCGGGTCGGCATCATGGGCGTCGGCGCGATCGGCGCCGATACCGCCGCAAAGCTGAAACATCTGGGATTCGACGTCGCCGGCTGGAGCCGGACGCCCAAGGACCTTCCGGGCGTCGTCGGCTTCCACGGCGCGGAGGGGTTCGCCGGCTTCCTGCAGCGCTCGGAGATCGTCGTCTGCCTGCTGCCGCTGACCGCGGAGACGGAGGGCATTCTCGATGCAAGGGCCTTCGATCTGATGCCCTTCGGCGGCGGCATTATCAACGCGGCGCGCGGCGGCCATGTCGTCGACGCCGACCTGATCGCGGCGCTGGATTCGGGCAAGCTCGGATTCGCCAAGCTGGACGTGTTCCGGGAGGAGCCGCTGCCCGGGGACCATCCCTTCTGGCGCCACCCGAAGATCCGCATCACGCCGCACAATGCCGGCATCACCAATCCGACGACTGCAGCGGCCGAGGTCGCGGAAAACTACCGCCGGGCGATGCGCGGCGAGCCGCCGAACAACATCGTCGACCCTGCGCGGGGCTATTGAGGGGCCGCCGGCCCGTCAGCCGTAGCGCGCTTCGATCGCGGCGAACAGGGCGCGCAGGGCGAGCGCCTCGCCGCCCTTGGGCCGGCCAGGCCGGGCGGTCATGTTCCAGCCCATCGTGTCGATGTGCGCCCAACGGGCCGCACCGTCGACGAACCGTTCCAGGAACAGGGCGGCGGTGATCGCGCCGCCGAACGGGCCTTCCGGCGCGTTGGTGATGTCGCCAGCGTCGCCCTCGATGCGCTTGCGGTAGCCCGGCCACAGCGGCAGGCGCCACAGCGGGTCGTCCGCGGCTTCGGCCTGCACGAGGATATCCCCGGCCAGCGCGTCGTCGTTGCAGAACAGCGCCGGCAGTTCGGTCCCCAGCGCCACCCGGGCCGCGCCGGTCAGCGTGGCGACGTCGAGCAGAAGGTCCGGCTCCTCGCCCGCCGCGTCGGCCAGGGCGTCGCTCAGGATGACCCGGCCTTCCGCATCGGTGTGGCCGATCTCGACCGTCGTGCCGCTGCGCGTGCGGATCACGTCCATCGGCCGGTAGGCGTTGCCGGCAATCGCGTTCTCGACCGCCGGGATCAGCAGGCGCAGGCGCACCGGCAGTTTCATCGCCATGATCATGCCGGCGAGGCCCAGGACCGTCGCCGCGCCGCCCATGTCCTTCTTCATCAGCTTCATGCCGGACGCCGGCTTGATGCCCAGGCCGCCGCTGTCGAAACACACGCCCTTGCCGACCAGCGTGACCTTCGGCCGGTCCGGATCGCCCCAGGCCATGTCGATCAGGCGGGGCGCGTCTGCGGCGGCCCGGCCGACGGCGTGGATCGCCGGATAGTTCCGCTCCAGCAGGTCGTCGCCGACCGTGACGCGGAATTCGGCGCCGTGCCGCCCGGCGACCGTTTCGGCGGCGGCGGCCAGATCGCTCGGTTTCATGTCCTCGGCCGGCGTGTTGATCAGGTCGCGCGCCAGGAACACCGCCTCGACGGTCGCGATCAGCCGTTCGCGGTCGATACCTTCCGGCAGTCCCAGGACCGGCCGCGCCTTCGTCTCCGTCGTCTTGTAGCGGTCGAACCGGTAGGCGCCGAGTATCCAGCCCAGCGCGGCCTGCGCCGGGTCGGCGCCGGAGTCGAGCGCGTAGTCGCCGGGGGGCAGCCGCTCCGGCAGCGCCGCGATGCGCCAGATGTCCGGCGTGTCCGCGTCGCGGCCGCACAGGATGCGCTCCACATTGCCGGCCGCGCCGGGGACCGGGCAGACGGCGCCGGCCTTCACCTCGAAACCGGACGAGTCGACCCAGGCGCGAATGCGCGGCTCCCGGCCGGCGAGCCAGGCCTCCAGTTCGCCGGCGTCGAGCACCGAAATCGGCACCGCCTCGCCGGCAGGTTGCGGTGCGGTGCTGGTCGCTGTGTCGAAGTTCGGGTCCATGGCGCCGTTCTATAGCCGGCGTTTGCCGCGCACGCTACAGGACGCGCCGGCGGTTCGGCGGCTCAGACGCTCAGCGCCGCGCCGGCGACCGAAACGGCGCGGCGGATCATCGGGCCGTCGGCGCCGCCGCGGATCATGACGAACATGCCGAGGTAGGTGGCGAGCGCAAAATCGGCGAGGATCGCCGCCGCGTCGGCCGTCCGTGGATCGCCCTTCAGCCGGTCGAGGAAAACCTGGCGCAGCGGGGCCATGTTGGCGCTGACCCGGGCGGCGATGACGGGGTCGTGCGCCGCCTGGTCCGCAGCGGCGTTGCACAGGAAGCAGCCGTCGCTGTAGGCGCCGGATTCGACCTGAGCCGCGATCATCTTGAGAAATCCGGCGACCGCTTCCGCGCCGCGGCAATCCTGCCGCGCGATCCAAGCGACCGCTGCGGCGACTTCCTTTTCGCCGTAGCGGTCGAGGGTCTTCAGGTAGAGCGCGTGCTTGTCGCCGAAGGCGTTGTACAGGCTGCCGGTCTTCAGCCCCGTCGCTGCTGCGAGTTCGCTGATCGACGATCCTTCGTAGCCTTTCGCCCAGAAAACGGCCTTGGCCTTGTCCAGCACGGCGCCGGAATCGAAACTGCGCGGTCGGGCCATGTGCGCCCTCTGCGTTGGTTTTTTATCGTTCGATCATAATGGAAAATGGAGAGAAAAGAAAGGCTTGGCCGAATCAGGGGGCCGCAAACGCTGTAGGGGAGGGTTTCAAACCCTCCCCTACAAAATCCGGCGGTGCCGGAGAAGACTACAAAGCCGTGAGAATCGCCTCGGCCCTGGAGACGTCGAAGGCGCCCGGCTGTTCGACATTCAGGGTGGTGATCGTCCCGTTCTCCGCGACCAGGGCATAGCGCTGGCTGCGCGTGCCGAGCCCGAAGCCGGAGCCGTCCATTTCCAGCCCCATCGCCTTGGTGAAGTCGCCGTTGCCGTCGGCCAGCATGGTGATGTCGGCGGCATTCTGCGACTTGCCCCAGGCATCCATGACGAAGGCGTCGTTGACGGAAATGCAGGCGATCTCGTCGACGCCCTTGCCCTTCAGTTCTGCGGCGTTATCGACGAAACCGGGCAGGTGCTTGGCCGAGCAGGTCGGGGTGAAGGCCCCCGGTACGGCGAACATCACCACCTTCTTGCCGGCGAAGTAGTCGCCTGTATCGATTTCCGACATGCCGTCGGCCGTCATGGTCTTGATTTTCGTGGACGGAATTTTGTCTCCAACACTGACTGTCATGCCAATCCCTCTCTCCGTTGGGTGGTGTCGATGATGTGCAAATTCATATAACGAGCGCCCCGGCCCGGTAAGGCCCGGATGGCGACGCTTTCAAATTACCCGTTGGCGACCCCGATTCCACGCGTCCCGCCGCCGCGGCTAATGCCGGACGACCGGATCGATCGGCACACGGGATGCGATTCCCAACAGGTCTTCGAGCTGCGCCGCCGCGGCGAGCAGGGCGGCCTCACCGCGATGCCTGCCGACGAGCTGCAGACCGACGGGCAGCCCGTCTTCCGTAAAGCCGCAGGGCAGCGACACGACGGGCAGCCCGGTCAGCGTGATCGAGAAGGTGATCGCGATCCAGTCGATGTAGCTCGCCATCTTCCGGCCGTCGATTTCCTCGACATAGGTCCGTTCGACCGGGTAGGGCCGGGCCTGCATGACCGGGCAGGCCAGGATGTCGTAGTCGTTCATGAAGGCGGCAACCCGGTGGTAAAGCGCCGTCCGCTCGCGCTCGGCCCGGCCGATCTCGTCGGCGGTGAGCGCCAGGCCTTTTTCGATATTCCAGACGACGTCGGGTTTCAGCTTGTCGCGATGCGCCGCCAGCAGCGGCGCCGCCCGGCCGGCGAAGAAGGCCGCGCGCAGGGTCTGGAAACAGTCGTAGGCACCGGCGAAGTCCGGGCAGGCTTCTTCGACGATCCCGCCAAGGCCGCTGAAGCCGGCTATCGCTTCGGCGCAGACGGCCTGGATTTCCCGATCGACGACCGTGACACCCAGGTCGGGCGACCAGGCGATGCGCAGGCTTGCCGGGGGTTCGCGCAGGGCTTCGACATAGGAGGAGACCGGCGGCGCGAAGCTGCGCGGATCGCGCGGGTCGGCGCCGGCCAAGGCGTCCAGCATAAGCGCGACGTCGGCCACCGTCCGCCCCATCGGCCCTTCGACGGCCAGGTCCTGGAAAGTCAGCAGGTCCGGCCCGCTCGGCACCAGGCCGGGGCTGGGCCGCAGGCCGACGACTGCATTGAAGCCGGCCGGCGTGCGCAGGCTGCCGCCCAGGTCGGAGCCGTGGGCCAGCCAGGCGGTTCCCGTGGCGAGCGCGACGGCAGCGCCGCCCGAGGAGCCGGCCGCGCTCATCCGCGTATCCCACGGGTTGCGGGTGACGCCGAACACCGGGTTGAAGGTGTTGGCGCCGGCGCCGAATTCCGGCGTATTGGACTTGGCGTAGACCACGCCGCCGCGTTCCTCCAGCCGTTCGACGACATAGTCCGAATGGTCCGGCACGTTGTCGGCGAAGATCGGCGAGCCGAAGGTGGTGCGCACGCCCTTGACCGGCGCCAGATCCTTGATCGCGACCGGCAGGCCGGCGAGCAGGCTGTGCCGGTCCGCCCGTCCGGCCGCCGCCTCCGCCCGGTCCCGGCACAGGGTCGGCAGGGCGTTGACCGCGCCGTCCACGGCCTCGATGCGCGCGCGCAGCACGTCCAGCAACTCGGCGGGCGAGACCGCGCCGGCCTTCAGCAGCGCGACGGTCTCGGTCGCGGTCTTCTTCCAGAGATCGCTCATGTCGGGTTTCCGATTGGGGGATTGTTCGGACGGCCGCGGTCAGCTCTTCTTGCGCAGCGGTTTAGGCTTGTAGCTCGGCGGCTTCTTGAGCGGTGTGCCGAACATTGCGTGGCGGATCCGGTCGCCGGGCCGGATGCCGAGTTTCTCCGCCGTCCCGTGCAGGATTTCCAGTACGGCCCGCACCGGGGCGCCCGACCGGACGATCCTGAGCGAGAAGGGCTCGCCGAAGCCGATGCTTTCGATCGTACCGTCGGCCCTGATGAACAGGATGTCGAGCGGGATCTCGGTATTCTTCATCCATATCCGCGCGAGGACCGGGCTGCCGAAATCGAACAGCATGCCTTTCCACGGGTCGAGCGTCTTGCGGAACATCAGGCCCTGGGCCATCTGGGCGGCGGAAATGGCCTGCTGGACGCGCCATTTGTAGCGCTTCTTGGCGGTGACCACTTCGATGGTGGTGTCATCGAAGACCAGTCGGGACTGAGCCGGGGCCGCGGCGCCCGACGCCAGGAACAGCAGCCCGGCGAGCGCCGGTGCCAGCAAAGACTTCATGCGGAACTCCCTGAACATCGACTGATTGTAGCGGCCGGTTCGCGGCGATTCCAATACGGGTCCGGCGCGCGTTCCCGGCTGTGGCATTTTTGCAACACCCGTCTCTTGTGTGCCGTCGGCGGGCGTCCCACATAGCGCACGGGATGCTGCCGAAGCGGGTCCCGCCCTGCCTGTTCTATTGCCTGTCCCGCCGCGTGCCGGGGGACGCGTCACAGGAAGAGACGATGGATTTCGAGAACTATACCGAGCGTGCGCGCGGTTTCGTGCAGGCTGCGCAGACGATCGCGCTCCGGGAAAATCATCAGCAGTTCGTTTCCGAACACTTGCTCAAGGCCCTTCTCGACGACCCGGAAGGTCTGTCGGCAAACCTGATCCGGGCCGCCGGCGGCGATCCGGCGCGCGCCCTGAAGGCGACCGATCTTGCGCTCGGCAAGCTGCCCCGGGTCCAGGGCGGGCAGGGCCAGATCTATCTCGGGCCGGAGACCGCCCGTGTGCTGGACAGTGCCGGCAAGCTGGCCGGGAAGGCCGGCGACAGTTTCGTGACGGTCGAGCGGCTCCTGCTGGCGCTCGCCATGGCCGCCGGGTCGAAATCCGCAGACATTCTCAAGGAGTCCGGCGTCAACCCGCAGGGGCTGAACGCGGCGATCGACGACATGCGCAAGGGCCGGACCGCCGACAGCGCGACCGCCGAGAACGCCTATGACGCCCTGAAGAAATACGCCCGCGATCTCACCCAGGACGCGCGCGACGGCAAGCTCGACCCGATCATCGGCCGCGACGACGAAATCCGCCGGTCGATGCAGGTTCTCTCGCGCCGGACCAAGAACAACCCGGTGCTGATCGGCGAACCCGGCGTCGGCAAGACGGCGATCGCCGAAGGCCTCGCGCGGCGCATCGTCGAGGGCGACGTGCCGGAAAGCCTGCGCGACAAGCGGATCATGGCGCTCGACCTCGGCGCCATGGTCGCCGGCTCGAAGTTCCGCGGCGAATTCGAGGAACGGCTGAAAGCGCTGCTCCAGGAAATCGAGGCCGCCGCGGGCGACATCGTCCTGTTCATCGACGAATTGCACACGCTGGTCGGCGCCGGCGCGGCCGAAGGCTCGATGGATGCCTCGAACATGCTCAAGCCGGCGCTCGCCCGCGGCGCGCTGCACTGCGTCGGCGCCACGACGCTCGACGAATACCGCAAGCATATCGAGAAGGACGCCGCGCTCGCACGGCGCTTCCAGCCGGTCTTCATCGGCGAGCCGACGGTGGAGGATACCGTCTCCATCCTGCGCGGCCTGAAGGAGAAATACGAGTTGCATCACGGCGTGCGCGTCGCCGATTCGGCGCTGGTCGCCGCCGCGACGCTCTCCAACCGCTACATCGCCGACCGCTTCCTGCCCGACAAGGCGATCGACCTGATGGACGAGGCGGCGGCGCGCCTGCGCATGGAGGTCGATTCCAAGCCCTACGAGATCGACGAGCTAGACCGCCGGATCGTCCAGCTCAAGATCGAGCAGGAAGCGCTGAAGAAGGAAAGCGACGACGGTTCCCGGAAACGGCTCGACAAGCTGTCCGGCGAACTCAGGGAACTGGAAAAGAAAAGCGCCGACCTGACGGCGATCTGGCAGGCGGAGAAGGAGAAGATCGCCGATTCGCAGAAGCTCAAGGAAGGGCTGGATCAGGCCCGGATCGAGCTGGAACAGGCCCAGCGCACGGGCGACCTCGCCCGGGCGTCCGAGATCAAGTACGGCCGTATCCCCGAACTGGAAGCCCGGCTGCGCGACCGCGACGAGGCCGAAAGCCGGATGCTGAACGAGGAGGTCGGCGCCGAGGCCATCGCCGCCGTCGTCTCGCGCTGGACCGGCATCCCGGTCGACAGGATGCTCGAAGGCGAGCGCGAGAAGCTGCTCAAGATGGAAGCGGCAATCCAGCGGCGCGTCATCGGCCAGGACGAGGCGGTCGCCGCCGTCGCCAACGCCGTGCGCCGGGCGCGGGCCGGCCTGCAGGACCCCAACCGGCCGGTCGCCAACTTCCTGTTCCTCGGTCCGACCGGGGTCGGCAAGACGGAACTCGCCCGCGCGCTTGCCGAATTCCTGTTCGACGACGAGCACGCCATGGTGCGTATCGACATGTCGGAATACATGGAAAAGCACGCCGTCTCCCGCCTGATCGGCGCGCCGCCGGGCTATGTCGGCTACGACGAGGGCGGGGCGCTGACCGAGGCGGTACGCCGGCGGCCCTACCAGGTCGTGCTGTTCGACGAGATCGAGAAGGCGCACCCGGACGTCTTCAACGTCCTGCTCCAGGTGCTGGACGACGGCAGGCTGACCGACGGCCAGGGCCGGACGGTCGATTTCCGCAACGTCCTGATCGTCATGACCTCCAACCTGGGCGGCGAATTCCTCGCCGCGCTGGCGCCGGGTCGGTCCGTCGATGACGCGCGCAGCCAGGTGATGGATGTCGTGCGCGCCAGCTTCCGGCCGGAATTCCTCAACCGGCTGGACGAAATCCTGCTGTTCAACCGGCTGAGCCGCGATCACATGGCGGCGATCGTCGAGATACAGATCGCCCATTTGCGCAAGCTGCTGACCGACCGGCATATCGCGATCGAGGTCGACGAGCACGTCCTGATCTGGCTGGGCGACGCCGGCTACGATCGGACCTTCGGCGCCCGACCGCTCAAGCGGGTCATTCAAAAGTATCTGCAGGATCCGCTGGCGACGCGGCTTCTGGAGGGCCGGATCGTTGACGGCACCACGGTCCGGGTAACGGTCGCCAAAGGCGCCCTCGTCATCGACGGCGAACCGGTATCGGCGCAGGAACCGGACCTGGGCGCGCCACGCGGCGACACGGCGGCGACCGGCGAAAGCGGCTGGGTCGTCCACTGACCTCGGCGGTGCTGCAGGTGAATGGCGCGGAGGACAGATGACTGCGCAGGACGGCCTGACAACCGGCGCCGACGGCCTTGCGCGTTGCTGGTGGTGCGGCGGCGACGACCTGTACCGGGACTATCACGACCGGGAATGGGGCCGGCCGGTCGCCGACGACCGGCGCCTGTTCGAGAAGATCTGCCTTGAAGGGTTCCAGTCCGGCCTGTCCTGGCTGACGATTCTGCGCAAGCGCGAGAATTTCCGCGCCGCCTTCGACGGCTTCGACTTCCATACGGTCGCCAGTTATGGCGAAACCGATGTCGAGCGGCTGCTGGGCGACGCCGGCATAATCCGCCACCGCGGCAAGATCGAGGCGACGATCAACAACGCCGTCAGAGCGATCGAGCTGGTGCAGGAAGCCGGTTCCCTCGCTGCCTTTTTCTGGCGCTACGAAACGCCGCTGGAAAACCGGCCCGAGCGGCTGAACCGGGCTGCGCTCGCCGGGCTGGCCCAGACGGACATGTCGCGCGCGCTCAGCAAGGATCTGAAGAAACGCGGCTGGAAATTCGTCGGCCCGACGACCTGCTACGCCTTCATGCAGGCCATGGGGCTGGTCAACGACCATCTCGAAGGCTGCGCCTTCCGCGCGGAGGTCGAGGCCGAACGCCGCGCCTTCGTCCGGCCGAAATAGCGCGGTTTGCCGCCGAACCTCCTTTCCCGTCATATCGACCTTTTGCCCCTCCCCGTCATTTCGACCGGAGCGGCGCAGCCGCGAAGTGGAGAAATCTTTCCGGAACAGGGCTTTTGACCAAGCACAGCAGGTGAAAGATTTCTCCGCTCCGCGAACCTGCAGTTCGCTTCGGTCGAAATGACGAATGGATGACGGACGGCTTCGGTCGATATGACGGGTTGGGGGATCGCAGGCGGCTCCGTCTGGCCGGCGATCAGCCTCAGGCAATTCCCCTCCTCACGGCGTAACGAGATACGCGACCTCGCACGCGCGGACTTCGAAGACGGCGATGTCTACGACGTCGACCTGGTCGACTACCGTTAGGGTCGATTGCCACTAACAGGAGGCGGCAACATGACGATGCGCAATCCCCCGCATCCCGGGCGCAGCATCCGGGAGAACTGCCTGGAACCGCTCGGTCTGAACGTCACCGAAGCGGCCAAGGTACTGGGTGTGGCCCGTCACACTCTCTCGCGGGTGCTCAACGGGCATGCAGCCATCTCTCCGGAAATGGCCATTCGGCTGGAGAAGGCAGGCTGGTCGAATGCGGAATTCTGGCTGCGTCGGCAGACCACCTACGATCTCGTGCAGGCCCGCAAGGCAGAAAACAAAATCGACGTCGAGCGATACAAGCCGCAGCCGGCAGCGTGAAGCGCTGCGGATCGAACGCGGTGCCGGAGACCACGCCGCGCCGGCGAAGCGGTTCACCGCGTTCGTCGAATGCTGGAAGTGACCGGTAGAGGGCCGGTTCCCCTTCCCGTCATTTCGACCGGAGCGGGCGTCAGCCGGCGAAGCAGAGAAATCTTTCAACCGGAGCGCAAGGTCCGAAGCGCTGTGCCGGAAAGATTTCTCCGCTCGCTTCGCTCCGATCGAAATGACGGGTGGGGGAATGCGCGGTCGGGCAGCCGGCCCGTTTGCCGATGGCGCGCGCCAGCACCGGGCCATATAGTCGGCCCATGCCGGACGATCTTCCGCTTGCCCTCGAGGAACCGCCGCTCAAGGCGGAGCGGCTGGCGATGCTGCGCGAGCGCGGCGTCGGCCGGCGCGTCGAGGTGGTGTCCGGCTTCCGGCCGGCCGGCGACCAGCCCCAGGCCATCGCCGAACTGACCGAAGGCATGCGCGGCGGCGAGCACAGCCAGGTCCTGCTCGGCGTCACCGGCTCGGGCAAGACCTTCACCATGGCCCATGTCATCCAGAACATGCAGCGCCCGGCGCTGATCCTGGCGCCGAACAAGACGCTGGCCGCCCAGCTCTACGGCGAGATGAAGGGCTTCTTCCCGAACAACGCGGTCGAATATTTCGTCAGCTACTACGACTATTACCAGCCCGAGGCCTATGTGCCGCGCTCGGACACCTATATCGAGAAGGAATCGAGCATCAACGAGCAGATCAACCGGATGCGCCATTCGGCGACCCGGTCGCTGCTCGAGCGGGACGACGTCATCATCGTCGCCTCGGTCTCCTGCATCTACGGCATCGGCTCGATCGAGGCCTATTCGGAGATGATCTCGCGCTTCCAGGAGGGCGACCGGGTTTCGCGCCAGGATATCCTCAAGCGGCTGGTCGAGCTGCAGTACAAGCGCAACGACACCGATTTCCACCGCGGCACCTTCCGGGCGCGCGGCGATACCGTGGAGATCTTCCCGGCCCATCTGGAAGACCGGGCCTGGCGCCTGTCGCTGTTCGGCGACGAGATCGAGAGCATCCGGGAGTTCGATCCGCTGACCGGCGAGAAGATGGAGCCGCTGGACGATATCGTCGTCTTCGCCAACAGCCATTATGTGACGCCCAAGCCGACGCTGCGCCAGGCGATCGCCGGCATCAAGATCGAGCTGAAGGAGCGGCTGGCCGAACTGAACGCCGAGGGCAAACTGCTCGAAGCCCAGCGCCTCGAACAGCGCACGACCTACGACCTGGAGATGCTGGCGGCGACCGGCTCGTGCAACGGGATCGAGAACTATTCCCGCTATCTCACCGGGCGGGCGCCGGGCCAGCCGCCGCCGACCCTGTTCGAGTATCTGCCGAAGCACGCCATCGTCTTCATCGACGAGAGCCACATCACCGTGCCGCAGCTGCACGGCATGTACCGGGGCGACTATGCCCGCAAATCGGTGCTCGCCGAGTTCGGCTTCCGCCTGCCGTCCTGCGTCGACAACCGGCCGCTCAAGTTCGAGGAATGGGACGACATGCGGCCGGAGACCGTGTTCGTCTCGGCAACGCCCGGCGACTGGGAACTGGCGCAGGCCGGCGGTGTCTTCGCCGATCAGGTGATCCGGCCGACCGGCCTGACCGACCCGGTCGTGGAAATCCGCCCGGTCGAGAGCCAGGTCGACGACCTGATCCACGAGGCGAAGGACAGGGCCGGGCGCGGCGAGCGGGTGCTGGTGACGACGCTCACCAAGCGCATGGCCGAAGACCTGACCGAATATCTCCACGAATCCGGCGTCAAGACCCGCTACATGCATTCGGACGTCGATACGCTGGAGCGCATCGAGATCATCCGCGACCTGCGCCTCGGCGTGTTCGACGTGCTGGTCGGCATCAACCTGCTGCGCGAGGGGCTGGACATTCCCGAGGTCTCGCTGATCGCCATCCTCGACGCCGACAAGGAAGGCTATCTGCGCTCGCGCACCTCATTGATCCAGACCATGGGCCGGGCGGCGCGCAACATCGACGGCCGCGCCATTCTCTATGCCGACGCCGTAACGGACTCGATGAAGGCGGCGATCGAGGAGACCAACCGGCGGCGCGAAAAGCAGCAGACCTTCAACGCCGAGAACGGCATCACGCCGGAATCGATCCGCAAGGAGATCGCCGACATCCTCGAGAGCGTCTACGAGCGCGACCGGGTGACGGTCTCGACCGGCGATGCCGGCAAGTCGCATATGATCGGCCACAATCTCAAGGGCTATCTGGAAGAGCTCGAAACCCGGATGAAGGAGCATGCGGCCAACCTGGAATTCGAGGAGGCCGCCCGGCTGCGCGACGAGTTGCGCCGGCTCGAAGCCGAAGACCTGGGCCTCAGCCCGTCGGCCAGCCTGGAAAACCGCGCCCAACGCGCCAAGGCTCTGCTCGACCGGAGCGGCGGCCGGCCCGGCGGCGACAAGCGGACGCCGCGCAAGGGGCGAGGCAAATACGGCAGGCGCCGGCGCGGACCGTAGCGGCGACGGGCGTCAGTCGTATTGCCCCTGGACGTATTTCTGCATTTCCTCGACCTCCCGCGTCGCCTCGGCGAGGCGGTATTTGACGACGTCGCCGATCGAGATCATGCCGGCCAGCCTGCCGTCGTCCATGACCGGCAGATGGCGGAAGCGGCCCTGGGTCATGATTTCCATGGCCTGGGCGATGGTCGCGCCCGGTCCGATCGTAGTGACCCCGCGGGTCATGAGCTGGGAGACCGGCCCGTCGAGGCATTCCGGGCCGAAGGTCGCGATGCCGCGTACGATGTCCCGCTCCGAAAGAATACCGGCGAGACCCGCGTTATCGTCGAGAACGAGCAGGGAGCCGATCTTGCGCCCGGTCATCTCGTTGGCGGCCCGGCCGACCGTCATGTCCGGCGTGCCGGAATGGATCGCGTTGCCCTTGGTGCGCAGGATATCCGATACGAACATCGATGGTCCTCCGATGGCGCGATGCGGCGCGGCGATTTCGGCCGCCCGCCATGGTCGCGCCGGACGGGCCGCAAGGCAAGCGGGTTCCGTCGGGGCAGGTTCCGTCGGGGCCGATTTCCGGCAACCGCCATATCGACCGGAATGCGCTTCAGTCCGTTTCCTCCCGAACGTCCGGATAGCGCATCCGGCGCATCACCCACATGACGCCGATCAGGTCCCACAGTCCGGCCCACAGGCGGTCGAAGGTGCCGTATTTGCTGACGCCGGCATTGCGGGGCCGGTGCGTCACCGGCACCGAAACCGCCCGATGCCCGCGCCGGGCGAACAGGGCGGGGAAGAAGCGGTGCATGTTCTCGAAATGCGGTAGTTCCAGGAATGTCGCCCGGTTCATCAGCTTGAGGCCGCAGGCGGTATCCGGCGTCCCGTCGCCGAGCAGCAGGCGGCGGACCGCGTTGGCGATCCGCGAAACCAGTTTTCGCCGGAAACCGTCCTTGCGTTCGCGCCGCCAGCCGCAGACCAGCAGCCGGGGGTCCGGCGCGCCGCCTTCGCAGAGTGTCTCCCACATCTTCAGCAGGCTGGCGGGGTCGTCCTGGCCGTCGCCGTCCATCGTCGCCATGAAGGGCCCGCGCGCCGCCTTCGCGCCGTTGATGAGCGCCCGGCTCTTGCCGCCGCGCGTTACGTGGGTCACCGCCCGCACGAGGCCGGGCGCCGCCGCGGCCTGCGCGGCGATCTCGGCCGCGGTCCCGTCGTCGCTGCCGTCGTCGACGAACACGATCTCGTAGCCGACCCGTCCGTCCAGCGCCGCCCGCACCTCGCCGACGACCCCGGCGATATTGCCGGACTCGTTGTAAACGGGAATGACGATGGATAGCTCCGGAGCGGACATGAACGCCGAGTGTCTTCTCCCGATGGTTGATCCCGGACCTGCGGCGGGGCCGTTCGCCCGTTCCGGATTCCGGCCGGCGGCCCGCCCGGCCGTCCCCGGTTTGACGGTCCGGAACGATTGTCGTACCTAGCCGGCCATCCCGATCGGGGACCGATTAGCACGCGGGCGGGCGCGGCGTCACCCTGCGGCGGCGGTCGCCGGCGTTTGCGGAAAGGACGCCGAAAGGGTGCTCACCGGGTATCGCGCATGGTTGTGGCTGGTGCTGCTGTGCGCGGCGCTCTACCTGCCGGGACTCGCCTCGCTGCCGGCCATGGACCGCGACGAATCCCGATTCATGCAGGCGTCGCGCCAGATGGCGCAGACCGGCGATACGATCCGCATCCGTTTCCTCAACAAGGCGCGCAACAAGAAGCCGGCCGGCATTCACTGGATGCAGGCCGCTTCGGTCAAGCTGCTGAGCACGCCGGAGAGCACGGCCCTGTGGCCCTACCGGCTGCCCTCGGTGCTGGGCGCCACCGCCGCCGTCCTGTTCGCCTTCGCCCTCGGCCTGCTGTTCCTCGACCGGCGCGGCGCGTTTCTCGCGTCGGCGCTGCTGGCGTCCTCCTTCGTGCTCGTCGTCGAGGCCCATACCGCCAAGACCGACGCGGTCCTGCTCGGCGCCATCGTCGCGGCGCAATATGCGCTCGCCCGCATCTATCTCGACGGGCGCAGCGGCGCGGTCACCGGCTGGCGCATCGCCATCCTGTTCTGGGCCGCGCTCGCCGTCGGTATCCTCATCAAGGGACCGGTCCCCGTTGCGGTCGTGTTCCTGACCCTGGCGGCCCTGCTGGTCACCGACCGGCAGGCCCGCTTCTGGCGCGGCCTGCGGCCGCCGGTCGGCCTGCCGCTGCTCCTGCTGATCGCCGCGCCCTGGTATCTCGCCATCATCCTGGCCGACGACACCTTCCTGCGCGAAGCCGGCGGCCGGGATTTTCTCGGCAAGCTGCTCACCGCCCAGGAACAGCATGGCGCGCCGCCGGGCGCCTATGCCCTGATCCTTGTCATCGCCTTCGCCCCGGCCTCACTGTTCGTCTGGCAGGCTCTGCGCTGGAGCTGGACCTGGCGGCGCGAGGCGGCCGTGCGCTTCTGCCTGTGCTGGATCCTGCCCTTCTGGCTGGTGCTGGAACTGACGCCGACCAAGCTGCCCCACTATATCCTGCCGACCTTCCCCGCCCTGGCGCTGCTGATCGCGATGGCGGTCCGGGCCGCCGAAGCCGGCGAGTTCCGCTGGTTGCAGCATTGGGCGTCGCGCACCCTCTACATCGCCGGGCTTTTGCTGATCGGCGGATTCGCCGTCCTGGCGTTCCTGCTGCCGATCGTGACGGGAAACGGCTTCGTCTGGGCCGGCCTTGTCCCGATCCTGGCGGTCGTTGCGGTGAGCCTCTACACGGTCCCGCGCCTGTGGCGGGGTGAGATCAGGGCGGCGCTGCTGGCGTCGGCCTTCGCCGCGCCGCTCGTTTTCGCGCCGGTCCTGTCCGCCGTGGCGCCCGCGGTAAACCAGCTCTGGATCAGCCGCGAGATCGGCCGCAAGGTGGCGGCGCTCGACCTGCCGGCCGGAACGCGTTTCTTCGCCAGCGGCTATACCGAGCCGAGCCTGGCCTTCTACCTGGGCAGCGGCCTGCGCTTGACCTCGCCAGCGGCCCTCGGCGCCGGCCTGCCGGAGCAAAGCTGGCTGGCCGTGATCCGCGACGACAGGGTCGGGAAGTTCCGCGATGCGATGGCCCGGCGGGGACTCGCGGTCCGCGCCGTGGCAACGGTTTCCGGCCTGAACTATTCGCGCGGCCGGCGCACGACGGTCACGCTGTTCCGGCCGGCGCGTCCGGACGGCCGGTAGGCGCAGGAGGCATCGGATGACGCAAGCCAGCCCTGACCCGCGCGACTGGATCGGCCGGACGGAAACGGTTGCGGACACGATCACCCCGACATCCGTTTTCCGCATGAGCCGGACGCTGGACCGCGACGACCCGGAGCCGCAGGAGGGCGATCCGCTGCCGCCCTGCTGGCACTGGCTCTATTTCGCACCGGCCGCGCAGCCCGCGGATATCGGCCATGACGGCCATCCGGCAAAGGGCGGGTTCCTGCCGCCGATCGCCTATCCGCGGCGCATGTGGGCGGGCAGCCGGATCCGGTTCGACCGGCCGCTGCGGGTCGGCGACCGTGCCGCCCGGCGGTCCGAAATCGCCGACGTCGTTTTCAAGGAAGGGCGCACCGGCAAACTGGGCTTCGTCACCGTCAGGCACACCTATTCCGGCAGCGAAGGGCCGTCGATCGCCGAGGAGCAGGACATCGTGTACCGGGAGCCGCCGGCCGGCGGCCCGAATGCCGGAAACGCCGCGCCGCCGCCGCAGGAGCCGCCCGGCAAAGCCGAGATCGAGCGGGAGATTGCGCCGGACCCCGTGATGCTGTTCCGCTATTCGGCGCTCACCTTCAACGGCCACCGCATCCACTACGACCATCCCTATGTCACCGGCGTCGAAGGCTACCCCGGCCTGATCGTCCACGGCCCGTTGATCGCCACCCTGCTGGTCGACCTGGTGCGCTGCAACCTGCCCGGCGCCGATGTCGCGCAATTCCGGTTCCGCGGCCTGCGGCCGACCTTCGACACCGGCCCGTTCATGGTGAAGGGTTTCCGCGAAGGCGACGAATTCAGCTTGTGGTCTCTGGACAATGGCGGCGCCGTCGCGATGACCGCGCGTCTCGCCCTGCGCTCCTGAGCGGCGCCTATTCCGCGGCGCTGCGCCGGGCCGTCAGATCGTTGACGGTGAACGCACGCTCGGCGTGCAGGGACGGAATGCGGCGGCGGCTCTTCTCCACGAGATCCAGGTCGAGCGTGCCGAAGACCAGGTTTTCGCCTTCGCCGCCGTCGGCGATCACCTCGCCCCACGGATTCACGATCAGCGAATGGCCGAAGGTCTTTCGCCCTTCCGCATGGTTGCCCCACTGGGCCGGCGCAATGACGAAACAGCCGGTCTCGATCGCCCGGGCGCGCAGGAGCATGTGCCAGTGCGCCTGGCCCGTCGTCCGGGTGAAGGCGGACGGGACCGTCAGGATATCGGCGCCCGCCTGAGCCAGAGCGCGGTACAGGCCGGGAAAGCGCAGGTCGTAGCACACGGTCATGCCGATCCGGCCCCAGGGCGAGGGTGCGAGAACGGCCTCCGTCCCGGCCTGGATGGTATCGGATTCCCGGTACCACTCGTCCTCGCGCAGATTGACGTCGAAGCAATGCAGCTTGTCGTAGCGCGCCACGATGGCGCCGCTGTCATCGACCAGGAAGGAGCGGTTGGCCAGCTTGCCGCCGGGCAGTTTGATCGAGAGCGAGCCGATCAGCAGCCAGACGCCGGCCTTGCGCGCCGCTTCCGTCAGCGCCGGCAATGCCGGATGGTCCTCTTCCGTCTTCGCCTTGCGTAGCGCCGCAGCGGCGACCGGTTCGATCATCGTGGCGTTTTCCGGCGCCAGGACGAACTTCGCGCCTTCCTCCGCGCTGGTGCGGATCATCCGGCCGAGTTTTCTGATATTCGGCTCGAACTCGCGTTCAGCGGTCACCTGCAGGCAGGCGACCTTGACGCTCCCGCCGCCGGCCGCCTTCGCCGTCATCGCGCGTCCTGGGCCAGCATGGGATCGAGCCGGCCGTTCGCGTCCAGGGCATGCAGTTCGTCGCAGCCGCCGATATGCCGGCCGTCGATCCAGATCTGCGGCACGGTTTTGGCGCCGGCCCGCTCGGCCATGGCCCGGCGCACCTTGGGCCGGAAAGTGACGTCGACCTCGGTATAGTCCGCACCGTTGCGCTTGAGCAGCGACAGCGCCCGGGCGCAGTACGGGCACATCATCGTCGTGTAGATTTCTACCTTTGCCATCGCGCCCCGGTGCGTTCGTATCGTTTCTGCGTTCGTATCGTTTCGGGCTTACATGGACCGCCGCCGCAGCGGTGTCCAGTTCCCGGCCCATGACCGCGCCGCATCCGGCACTGCATCCGCACCGTATGTTTTCCGCGGGAGATCCGGCGGAATCGAGCGCGTTTGCATGGCGGTCATTCCGGCTGCGCGCTGCGGACGACCCGGGCCAGCACCAGAACGTCGACCCGCGACGCTCCGGCCCGCTTCAGCGTCCGGGCGGCCGCTTCGACCGTGGCGCCGGTCGTCATAACATCGTCGACCAGCAGAATGCGCGCATCCCGTATCGCGGGCCGCCGGCGCGGCGCGACCGCGAATGCGCCGCGGACATTCAGCCGCCGGGCCCTTCGGGTGAGGCCGCCCTGGCTCGGCGTCGCCCGGGTCCGGCGCAGCAGGTCGACGCACAATCCGATGCCGGCCGCCGCTGCGACGCCGCGCGCCAGTTCGGCGGACTGGTTATAGCGGCGCGCGGCGAGCCGGCGCCAATGCAGCGGCACCGGCGCGACCAGATCGGCGTGCGGCGCCAGTTCCGCCCCGGCCCGCGCCATCCAGCCGCCGAAGTGGCGGCCGGCCTGCATCCGGTCGCCGTGCTTGAACGACAGGATCAGCGGCCGACTCGCATCGTCGTAGCGCAGCACGGCCCGCGCCGCATCGAACGCCGGCGGACCGGCGGCGCAGCCTCCGCACAGGGCGCCGTCTTCGATGTCGAATTCGAACGGCAGTCCGCAACAGGCGCACCAGGGCCGCTCGATGAACGACAGGCCGCCCCAGCAGGCGCCGCACAGGGCGCCGTCGCTTGGCGCGATCGCGCCGCAGCCCAGGCAGCGCGGTGGCAGGAGCGCATCCGCGGCCTGGAGGGCGGCCGTGCGCAGAAGGCCGACCGCCCGGCCGGGTGCATTTCCGGCCTGCGATACGCCGCTGCTGCCGTCAGTCACCGCGTTGGCTGCGCCTGGCGCCGCGGCGCTGGTCGGGATGGACCGCGCGGCCCAGAATGTGGGTGCCGTCTCCGATAGCGTGGGCGGTACCGCCGACGATCAGGGGATCGGGCTCGCCGACGAGCCGCCTGTCCTTGCCCGGAAAGGGCAGGCTGCTGAGGAAATGCCGCATGCAGTTCAGCCGCGCCCGCTTCTTGTCGTCCGACTTGATGATGGTCCAGGGCGCATCGGCGGTATCGGTGTAGAAATACATCGCCTCCTTGGCCTCGGTGTAGTCGTCCCACAGGTTGAGCGATTTCCGGTCGATCGGCGACAGCTTCCACTGCTTCAGCGGTTCGTTCTCGCGCGATTTGAAGCGGCGCAACTGTTCGTCCCGGGTCACCGAGAACCAGTATTTGAACAGGCGGATGCCGCTGCGCACGAGCATCCGCTCGAATTCGGGCGTCTCGCGCATGAATTCGAGATATTCGTTGGGGGTGCAGAAGCCCATGACCCGCTCGACGCCGGCCCGGTTGTACCAGGAACGGTCGAACAGGACGATTTCCCCGGCCGAAGGGAGATGCGCGACGTAGCGCTGGAAATACCACTGGGACTGCTCTTTCCCGGTCGGCTTGTCGAGCGCGACCACCCGCGCGCCGCGCGGGTTGAGATGTTCGGTAAACCGCTTGATCGTGCCGCCCTTGCCGGCGGCGTCCCGGCCCTCGAACAGGCAGACGATCTTCTGCCCGGTCTCACGCACCCACTCCTGCACCTTGAGCAGTTCGATCTGTAACTCCGCCTTGCGCTTCTCATAGTCCTTGCGGCCGATCTTCCGCCGGTACGGGTATTCGCCGGATTCGAAGACCTGCCGGATGGCCTCCCGGTCCCGGCGGATTTCCGCGGCGGTCGGCTTTCCCGGCGCCGGATCTTCGGTCAACTCGGGCAGCGGTTCGGCGTTCGCGCCTGCCGTTTCCGCCTGCTTGCCGCGGCTGCTCCGTTCGGCGTTGCTCATGACTGCCGACCTCCCTAGAGTATCGCCGAACCTGACGCAGTCATGCGCCGGATGGCAGGATGCCGACAGGCGTCGCATCCCGCTGCCGGTACCGGTTTCCCGGCGCGCCGCTGCCCTTCTTGAACGGATGATAGCATGAACCTTACGGGAAAGACCGCAATTGTGACCGGCGCCGCGCGCGGCCTCGGACGCGCCTATGCGCAGAAAATGGTGGAAATGGGTGTCAGCGTGGTCGCCGCCGACATCGCGGACTGCGGCGAGACCGTGGCTGCCGCCTATGGCCCCGGCAAGATCGTCGGCACGAGCGTCGACGTGGCCAGCTTCGACAGCGCGGAGGCGATGGCCGCGCTGGCCTGCGAGCGCTTCGGCGGCATAGATATTCTGGTGAACAATGCGGCGCTTTACGGTTCCCTCACCGGCGGCCGGATCGAGACGATCGACGAGGCGGACTGGGACGCCTGCATGGCGGTCAACGTCAAGGGCCTGTGGAACTGCGCAAGGGCCGTGATCCCCTCGATGCGGGAGCGCGGCGGCGGCAGCATCATCAACATTTCCTCGCTGGCCGCGGTCTACGGCCTGCCCTACGCGCTGCACTATTCCACCTCGAAGGGCGCCGTGATCGGTATGACCCGGGCCATGGCGCGCGAGTTGGGGCGGGACTGGATCCGGGTGAACGCGATCGCCCCGTCGGCCGTGCTGACCGAAGGGACGGACGAATTCTTCGGCGAGAAGAAGGAGAAGGGCATGCAGGTGATCGCCGCCTCGCAGAGCCTGCAAAAGAACCTGGAGACCGACGATCTGGTCGGCACCGTGCTCTACCTCGCCGGCGACGCCAGCAAGTTCGTGACCGGCCAGACGATCATGGTCGACGGCGGCACGGTCTATCTTTGATGGATCATCCGTGACGGTCCGCCGCCTGACGGGTGCCGGCCTGCTTGCCTTCGCCCTTGCGGCGGTGGCGCAGCCGGCCGGGGCGGTCACGGTGGCGGACTATCAGAAATGGCGCCATGCAACGCGCACCGTGCGGGCGACGCCGACCGGTCTGGTCGAGGTGCGCCTCGGCGGAATCCTCAGCGGCTTGCTGCTGGCCAACGGGAGGCTCGGCCGCGCCGGCGGCCCGGTGCTGTTCTGCCCGCCCGCCGGTGCGGCGGCCGGCGGCATGGCAAGCGTCGACCTGCGCAAGCGTGTCGATGCGGAACTGAAATCCCCGTCGCGGCCAAGTGGCGAGCCCTGGCCCGCGGACACCGGAATCGGGGCGGTCGTCCTGCATATCCTGCAAAGGGACTGGCGCTGCCCGGCCGGCCGCCGGGTCGTGAAATAGCGCCGTGACCGGCCCGGCCCGGATCTTCGACCGCCGCGCCGTCCGCCTGCACCGCGACCGGGCGGCCCGCCGCTGGTCCGGATTTTCCGGTTCGCGCAACCCGGAATTCCTGCACGAGGAAGTCGCCGCCCGGCTCCTCGAAAGGTTGGGGGAGGTGCGCGAACCCTTCGCGGACTGCCTCTATCTGGGCTGCCGGCGCGGTTACGCGACGCGGCGGCTTGCTGCGCGGACCGGGATGCAGCGGGTCGTGCAGGCCGATCTGAGCCCGGCGATGGCCGCCGCCGCGCGGACCGCCAACCGTTTCTTTCCCGCCCTGTGCCTGGACGAGGAATGCCTGCCCTTCGCCGACGGCAGCTTCGACCTCGTCTTCGCGCCGCTGTCGCTGCACTGGGTCGACGACCTGCCGGGAACGATGATCCAGCTCAACCGCCTGCTCCGGCCGGGCGGCCTGTTGCTGGCGGCATTGATCGGCGGCGGCGCGCTCGCGGAACTGCGCGAGGCGCTGGCCGAGGCCGAACTGGCCGGCGAAGGCGGAGTCTCGCCGCGGGTCTCGCCCTTTGCCGACGTGCGCGACGGCGGCGACCTGCTGCAACGGGCGGGGTTCGCCCTTCCGGTGGCCGACCGCGAGCGGATCGGCGCGACCTACGAACACGCCTTCGGCCTGATGATCGACCTGCGCCAGATGGGCGAGACCAACGCCGTCTGCGCCCGGCGCAAATCCTTTACCCGCCGCGCCACCCTGGTCGAGGCGGCGGAGGTCTATCTGCGCCGCTTCGCCGACAGGGGCGGCCGGCTGCGCGCCACCTTCGACATCCTCTTCCTGACCGGATGGGCGCCGGCAGAGGGCCAGCCCCGGCCGCTGCGCCCGGGCAGCGCCGCAACCCGCCTCGCCGATGCGCTGGGCGGGACGGAAGCCGACCCGGAGGCCGGCTAACCGCGCAGTTCGCCGCCGGCCTGTTTCTGCACGGCGGCGACGATTTTCTCGGCCACGGCGTCGATTTCTGCGTCGGTCAGGGTTTTTTCCTTCGGCTGGAGGGTCACGGCGATGGCGACGGACTTGCGGTCGTCGCCGATTCCTGCGCCCTCGTAGACATCGAATACCGACACGTCGGCGACCAGCGCCTTTTCGGCGTTCTTCGCCGCCCGGACCACCTTCTCGGCCGGTGTCGACCGGTCCAGCACGAAGGCGAAATCGCGTTCGACCGGCTGGAAGGGCGGCGGATCGAGCAGGGCGCGCGCCCGGGTGCCCTTGTCCTTGCGCGGCGGCAGCGCATCGAAAAAGACCTCGAAGCCGACCATCGGGCCCTTGGCGTCGAGCGCGCGCAGAACCCGCGGATGCATCTCGCCGAAGGCGGCCAGCACCCGGTTGCCCAGCTTCAGGACGCCGGACCGGCCCGGATGGTACCAGCCGGGCGCTTCGGGCGCGGTCTGCAGGCTGCCGACCGGGGCACCGGCCGCATCCAGCGCCGCCAGCGCATCGGCCTTGGCGTCGAACGGGTCGGCGGCGCGCAGCGCCTCGAACCACGGGCGGCCGTTGCGATCGCCGGCGCGCAAACCCCCGGCGACGGTGGCCTGGTCCTCCGGCTCGTTGCCGGCGAACTGCGGCCCGATCTCGAACAGCGCAACATCGGGCGACCCGCGGTCGGCGTTCCAGCGCGCCGCCTGGATCAGGTTCGGCAGGATCGACGGCCGCATGACGTCCAGATCGGTCGTGATCGGATTCTCGAGCGTGGTCTTCGGGGTCGCCCCGCCGAACAGTCCGGCGTGGCCGGCGTCCATGAAAGACCAGGTAACGGCCTCCAGCATGCCCCGTGCCGCCAGGGCGCGCCTTGCCATGCCCAGGCGGCGCTGGTCCGGCGTCACCGTGCGCGTGGCGACGCCTTCGGGCACGACCGGGACGGCCGGGATCCGGTCGTAGCCGTAGACGCGCAGCACGTCCTCGACGATGTCCGCCTCGCCGTGGGCGTCGATATCGAAGACGCGCCAGGAGGGGATGGCGACCGTCCACGTCTCCTCGCCGTTCACCGGCGCCTTCTCCCGGACGGTGTAGCCCTGCGCTTCGAGGATGCGCTCGATTTGGGCGTCGGGCACGGCGAGGCCGCCCAGACTCTCCAGCCGCGCCGGCCGGAAGCGCACGGTGCGCGGCCAGTCCGGGACGGCGCCGGCGCTGAAGACGTGGCTCGCCTCGCCGCCGCAGAATTCGAGGATCAGGCGCGCCGCCACCTCGGCGCCCCACAGAGCCGATTCCGGATCGACGCCGCGCTCGAAGCGGTAGCGGGCGTCCGAACTCAGACTGAGCTTCCGGCCGGTTGCCGCGGTGCGCAGCGTGTCGAACAGGGCGACCTCGAGGAACACGTTCGTCGTACCGGGCTGGCAGCCGGTCTCCTCGCCGCCCATCAGGCCACCGATGGCGTGGACCGCCCGGTCGTCGGCAATGACTGTCATTTCAGAAATAAGAGAATATTCGTTGCCGTCGAGCGCCTGGAGCGTTTCGCCGTCGCGCGCCATCCGCATGGTGAGGTCGCCGGCCAGCCTGTCGGCGTCGAAGACATGCAGGGGCCGGGCCAGGTCGTGGGTCACCAGGTTGGTGATATCGACCAGGGCCGAGATCGGCCGCAGCCCGATCGCCCGCAGGCGCCGCTGCACCCAGTCCGGGCTCGGCCCGTTGGTCACGCCGCGGAAGAACCGGCCGACGACGAAGGGGCAGGCGCCGGCATAGTCGCCCGGCAGGTCGCGCTTCCAGACCAGCGGGCTGTCAAACGTGCCCGGCACGGGCGCGGCGTCGAAGGGCTTAAGCTGCCCGACACCGGCGGCGGCGAGGTCGCGCGCGATACCGTGGACGCCCAGCGCATCCTGGCGGTTCGGCGTGATCGCGACTTCGATTACCGGGTCGTTCAGGCCGAGCCAGTCGGCGAACGGCGCCCCGACCGGGGCGTCGTCCGGCAGGTCGATGATGCCCTCATGCTCGTCGGACAGGCCCATCTCCCGCTCGGAGCACAGCATGCCGTTCGATTCCTGGCCGCGGATCACGCCCTTCTTCAGGTCCAGCCCGGTGCCGGGGATACGCGTGCCGGCCGCGGCAAACACGCCCTTCATGCCGGTCCTCGCATTCGGCGCGCCGCACACCACCTGGATCCGGTCCTCGCCGGTATCGACGATGCACACGCTCAGCCGGTCGGCGTCCGGATGCTGCCGCGCCTCGACGACCCGGGCGATCCGGAAGGGGGCGAGTTCGGCGGCCTTGTCCTCAACGCTTTCGACCTCGAGGCCGATGGCGGTCAGCTTCGCGGCGATCTCGTCCAGCGGCGCATCCGTCTCCAGATGCTCCCTGAGCCAGGACAGGGTGAATTTCATGTCGGGCGTTCCGTGGCGGTGGGGCCGGGATTATCTGGCGACCCGCTGCCATCCGGCAACCGGCGGCAGGGCCGCACCGCCCAAATCATCGGCGATGCGCAGGACACCGGGCAAGGATTCGAAGCGGTCGGTCACGCTACAGCTTCGAAACCATCCAGTTTCAGTGCGGTTCTTTCGAAGGTCAGCGTGGTATCCGCGCCCAGACTGCGGTTGAGCCCGGTGACGATTGCGTCGGCAAAGTCGCCGCCCATCCGGAGCCATTGCGTCGCCTCGGCGACGAGGACCGGATCCTGGAAAATAACGGCCGGACTGTTCCCGATCGTCTCGATGCAGTCGGCAATTTCCGCCCTCGAATAACCGTACGACCGGCGCAGGACCCAGGCGAACTCGCACAGCACGACGAGGTTCAGCATCAGGGGCGTTCCGGTATCTGCCGCCCGGCGGACGGCCGTTTCTGCGGCGCGGGTCTGCTCCGGCTCGTCCGCGACGACCAGACGGAGCAGCACATTCGTATCCAGGCCCTTAGTCATCGCCCGCCGCGTCACGTCCCGGCAGCGGCCCCAGCGCCCGTTCGGCGCGCTCGACCGCCGCTCCCGCGATGGCCTCGTTCATCTCCTCCACGCTGATGGCCGGTCCGTCATAGTAGGGCTTAAGCATGCCGACGATGTCGTCGATCGACCGGTTCATCGCCCGCATCTGCGCGCAGCCCTCCTCCCCGATCTCGAAACGCACCTTGTCGCCCGGCTGGAGCTTGAGCGACTCGCGCACATGTTTGGGGATGGTGATCTGGCCTTTGGAAGTGACCTTGGCGGTAAGCAACCGTTCCATATTCCTTACTCTTTCAAAATTCCTTACTTTCTTGGTATTCCTTACAATTTTGAAAAGTAAGGAATGGCGGCGGCATTTCAAGCGACCTGCGGAGCGCTCTGTTGCGGTTTTCGCTTGCGCCGAATCGGGACGGGCTGCCTTTCGCGTCTTGCCGGCGCCGGGCAAATTCAAGATTGATTCTAAACTACGCGATACCATATCATAGGCGTTATGAAAGACCGCCCGTTCGCTCCGATGCTGGAACGCCTGCGCAATGCCGGGCTGCGGCCGACGCGGCAGCGGCTGGCGCTGGCGCGCCTGCTGTTCGAGGGCGGCAACCGCCACGTCACCGCCGAGCAGCTCCATGCCGAGGCGCGGCGCGAGGAGATCCCGGTCTCGCTGGCGACCATCTACAACACGCTCAACCAGTTCCGCAAAGCCGGCCTGCTGCGCGAGGTCGTGGTCGATTCCGGCCGCTCCTGGTTCGATACCAACCTGGAAGACCATCACCATTTCTTCCACGAGGCGACCGGCGCGCTGACCGATTTCGAGGCCGAGGGGCTGGCCGTTGAAGGCGTCCCCCGGGCGCCGGCCGGCACGGAGGTTGCGCGCGTCGAAGTGATCGTGCGCCTGCGCGATGCCGGTTAGATCCGGCGCGGCCTGTCCGTTCGGGGACGGTGTCCGGTCGCCAGGCAGATTAGAACAAATCTAAACTGTTGACTCGGCGCCCGCCCCGGACTAGACAGGCCCCGGCGGCGCAGAATGCGCCCTGTCCAGTAGTCTAAAACTTCCGGGGAACGCTTCCCCGGTAATGCACCGGCCCAGAGAGGAGAGCCATTCATGTCCCTGAAAGACAGCAAAACCGAACAGAATCTCAAGGACGCGTTCGCCGGCGAGAGCCAGGCCAACCGCCGGTACCTGTATTTCGCCCAGAAGGCCGATGTCGAAGGCTACAACGACGTCGCCGCCGTGTTCCGCTCGACTGCCGAGGGCGAGACCGGCCACGCCCACGGCCATCTGGCGTACCTCGAAGAGACCGGCGATCCGGCGACCGGCGAGCCGATCGGCGACACCGAGAACAACCTGAAGGCCGCCATCGCCGGCGAGACCCACGAATATACCGACATGTATCCAGGCATGGCCCGCACCGCCCGCGACGAGGGCTTCGACGAGATCGCCGACTGGTTCGAGACCCTGGCGAAGGCCGAAAGAAGCCACGCCGGCCGCTTCCAGAAGGCGCTCGACGAGATCGCCTGACGCCCTGTCCGGGCCGGGCAGGCGGGGTCGGGCGGTCAGCCGCCCGGTCCCCGCTCCGGCCCGCGCCTTGCGCGCTTCCCGCCAAATCCCGACGTCCGAAACAGGAGCCATGACCGAAGGCAGCCTGGAAGCCCCTGTCCGCCACACCATCCCGTGGCAGGACGAGGCGTGGTATGACGAAGCGGCCCTCGACGCCGAGTTGCGCCGGGTCTTTGACGTCTGTCACGGCTGCCGGCTCTGCTTCAACCTGTGCGATTCCTTTCCGACCCTGTTCGACCTGATCGACGCGGCCGGCGATGCCGAGCTTGAAGGCGTCGACAGCGCGGACTTCCGGAAGGTCGCCGACGGCTGCACGCTCTGCGACATGTGCTTCATGACGAAGTGCCCCTATGTGCCGCCGCACGAGTTCGACGTCGATTTTCCCCATCTCATGCTGCGTTACCGGGCAGTCGAACATCGCGGCGGCAAGCGCGGCTTCCGGGAGCGCCAACTCACCCGGACCGACCGCAACAACCGGCTCGGCCGCGCCGCATCCGGCCTCGCCAATTGGGCGACGCGACGCGGCAACCGGCTGACGCGGCCGGCCCTCGAGGCGGTCGCCGGCGTGCATCGGGACGCTGCCCTGCCGGCATTCGCGCCCCGGACCCTGGAGCAGCGCGCCGCCGCCGAGACGCTGGAGATCAACCGGGATGCGCCGGCGTACGGCCGCAAGGCGGCGATCTACGCGACCTGCTACGGCAACGGCAACAACCCGGAGATCGGCATCGCCCTGCTCAAGGTGCTGGCGCGCAACGGCGTCGAGACGGAGGTCGTCTATCCCGGCTGCTGCGGCATGCCCCAGATCGAGCAGGGCGACCTCAAGGCCGTCGCCGCCGGCGCCGCGCGGACGGCCGCCGCGTTCCGGCCGTGGATCGACCGGGGCTACGCCATCGTGGCGACGGTCTCCTCCTGCGCCCTGATGCTGAAATTCGAATGGCCCCTGATGCTGCCGGACAATGAGGATGTCCGGTTGCTCTCCGAGAACTGCTTCGACGCGGCGCAGTATGTCGTCGACATCGCGAAGACGGAGGGGCTGGCCGAAGGCCTGGAGCCCCTGGACGGCGGCGTGACCCTGCACGTCGCGTGCCACGCCCGGGCGCAGAATATGGGCGTCAAGGCCGCCGAACTGCTGCGCCTGATTCCCGAAACCAAGCCGAAGATCCTGGCCCGCTGTTCGGGCCACGGCGGCTCGTGGGGCGTGATGAAGGACAATTTCGAAACGGGGATGAAGGTCGGCAAACCGGTCATGCGCGACGCCGCCAAGGCCGGAAACCCGTATATCGCTTCCGAATGCCCGCTCGCCGGCGCCCATATCCTGCAGGGCATGGAACGGATCGACGGCGCCGAAGTGCCGGACCGCGCGCCCCACCCGATCGAACTGTTCGCCAAGGCCTACGGATACTAGGCATTTGCGCGCCCGGCCCCGGCCCGGTCCTGGCATGTCTGGCACCAATGTTAATCTCTTTAACATACCGTTCCACCGAAACGCGTGGCCGCCGGCCTGGCAGGGTCCGGTCACTCTGGCGGCGCGATGTCCAGCAGATGGCCGTGGCGGGTCAGGAATCCGTCGACGGCCTCAATCAGTCCGGTACGGTCGGGCCCGGCGATAGCGAGCGAGAGGGTGATGTAGCCGCGCCGGGTCGTGAAGAAGCCCTTGTCGATCAGGTCCAGATGCAGGAGCTGGCGCAGGCGCGGGTCCCTCGGCGCGATATCGCGGATGGAGCGGATCGGCGCACGCTGCAGGTGCAGGTGCATGAGCGAGCCCAGTCCGGTAGCCTGGAACGCCACGCCGTGCCGGGCGGCAAGGTCGTTCAGCGAGGCGCGCAAGGCATCGCCGGCGTCGTTGAGCGCGGCCTGCACCGGCCGGGTAAAGACATTCTCCAGGCCCGCGGCGCCGGCGGCCAGCATGAACACGTTGTTGTTGAAGGTGCCGTGGTGAACGAAGGAATCCGGCCGGGCGGGGTCGTAGACCTTCATGATCTCCGCGGGACCGCCGAACGCGCCGCAGGAGAAGCCGCCGCCGATGAACTTCCCGAGCGTGGTCATGTCCGGAACGATGCCGAGCTGCCCCTGGCGTCCGCCCGGCGCGAGCCGCGAGGTCATCACCTCGTCGAATATCAGCAGGACGTTGCTGGCGCTGCACGCGTCGCGCAACGCCCCGAGAAAATCGGCCGATGCCGGAATTGCGCCGGACGCGCCCTGAAACGGCTCAACCAGGACCGCGGCGAGGCGGTGCGCATTCTTCCGGATCAGGCGCTGCGCCTCTTCCGGATCGTTGTAGGGCGCGATCAGGAAGGGGAAGGGCACGACGATCGGCGCCGCCTCCCGGCCGAAGTAGACGGTGCCGCCATGGTAGCCGCCCTCGAACACCATGATCGAATCCCTGCCGGTCACCGCGCGGGCGGTGACCAGCGCCATCAGGTTGGCCTCGGTGCCGGAGGTGGTGAAGCGTATCCGCTCGATGGACGGAAATCGCGCACACAGCAATTCGGCAAGCCGCGCTTCGTAGGGGCTCGTCGAGCCGTAGGCCATCCCGCGGTCCAGCGCCTCCATCACCGCCGCGCGGATCGCCGGATGCGAGTGGCCGTAGAGGCCGGCGGAGAAGTCTCCGACGAAATCGGTATAGGTATGGCCGTCGACATCGGTCAGCGTTGCGCCGGCCGCGGTCTCGATCGCGAGCGGGAAGGGCGCATAGAACATGCCGGTGCGCGTGTTGCCGCCCGGCAGGCTCTTTCGCGCGCGTTCGTAGTGCGCCCGGCTGGCGGGATTGGCGGTCTCGTAGCGCGCCGTCACCGCGTCAACCGCGCGCTCCAGATCGAGGTTCCGGCCGCCTGTCCCGGGATTTGCCATCACGCCATGCTCCGCCGTCGAACGACCGCCGGACGATAGCCGGCCCGGCGGAGAAGCGGCAAGGCCGGCGGGACGCGGGGCCGGCCGGTCCCGGTTGCTCCCGGAATTTTCCGGTAGCGGGCCTTGGCAAGCGCAACGGTTATGTTAAATATATTAACATGGCAGACTCCAGACAAAAGAGCCGGGCCGGCGGCCTGCGCAAGAGCGGCTACCACCACGGCAACCTGAAGGAAGCGCTGGTCTCTGCGGCGCGCGTGCTGATCCTGGAGAAGGGACCGCACGGCTTTTCGCTGATCGAGGCCGCGCGCCTGGCCGGCGTCAGCCCGGCCGCGCCCTACCGGCATTTCAGGGACCGGGAAGCGCTGCTGGCCGAGGTGGCGCGGCGCGGCTACGCCAAATTCTCCGACAGTCTGGAAACGGCCTGGGCCGGCGGCGATCCGGACCGGCTGACCGCGTTCCGGCGCCTGGGCCACGCCTATCTCGATTTCGCCCTGACCGAACGGGCCTATTACGCCGCCATGTTCGAGGCCGAACTGCCGCCCGACGGCGACCCGGCCTTTCATGACGCGGCCGACCGCGCCTACCGTACTCTTTCCACGGTGACGGAGGGGCTGAAGGGCGACGGTCCGGCCGGCCAGTCCGTGCCGCCGGAAGCGGTGTTCTTCCATATCTGGTCGCTCGCCCACGGCGCGGCGACGCTCGGCCGGAGCGGCGGCGCGCCGGCCCTGTCGCGCCACCGGATGCTCGATCTGGGCGTCGAGATTTACCTGAAAGGCCTGGGCGTCACGGCGTAACGCGGCGTCGGAAAACCGCCCGCAGGATTTTTTCGACGGACTTCTTGTAACCGCGCGTTCGATCCCCATCTATGTAAAGTCGTTTTACATTGACGGCAAAACCAACCGAGGAGGACTTCAATGACCGCAGCATCGATGGCCCGGGAAAATCCCGCCCGCCACAGCCGCGAGTGGACCGGACCCAGCCTGCCGAAACCGGCATGGATTGCGATCATGGTCCTGGGATTCATCGTGTTCTGGCCGATCGGCCTCGCGATTCTGGGTTTCCTGCTGTTCACCGGCCGGCTCGGCAGCTGCGCCGATTCCTGCGACTGGGTGAGCATGAAGAGCAGGATGCGCCGGGGCCCGTCCACGGGCAACGCCGCCTTCGACGAGTATCGCGAGGAAACCCTGCGCCGGCTGGACGAGGAACGCCGCGAGTTCGCCATGTTCATGGACCGTCTGAGGCGCGCCAAGGACCAGGCCGAGTTCGACCAGTTCATGGCCGAACGCAACGGCGGCGGCTTTGCCGGTGGCGGGTCGAACGGCAACGGCAACGGCGACGGCCCGAACGGCAAGCCGGCCGCGTCCTGACCCTTGCGGGCTTCGGCCCGCTTTCCGCTTCCTTCCCTCTCCTCCCAAGCCCGGTCCGGCGCCGACCGGGCTTTTCTTTGCCCGGAAGCGCCCGGAGCCTGCGCCGGGCCGGGCGCGCGGCGCCGGCGCGGCCCGCCCCGGCGGAGCCGGCTGTTGTTGAGGCGGGTCGGCGGCGGGCCTATGTTCTGCCGGCCATGACCGAACCCGCCGACGCCCGCGCTGCCGAAGCCGCCGCCCGGATCCGCCTCAAGAAGCTGGCGACCATCGCATCGGTCGCCGTCGCGACCCTGCTGATCGCGGCCAAGCTCACCGCCTGGCTGATGACGGATTCGGTCGCCGTCCTTTCCGCGCTGGTCGATTCCCTGCTCGACGCCGCTGCCTCCATCGTGACCCTCCTTGCGGTGCGTTACGCGGTCGAGCCGGCCGACCGCGAGCATCGCTTCGGCCACGGCAAGGCGGAGGCGCTCGCCGGCCTCGGCCAGGCCGCCTTCATCTGCGGCTCCGGCGCCCTGCTGTTGATCGAAGCGGTGCGCCGCTTCTTCGATCCCCGGCCGGTCCATGACGAAGCCGTCGGCATCGCGGCGATGGTGTTTTCCGTCGTGCTGACCCTGGCGCTGGTCGCCTTCCAGCGCCACGTCGTGCGACGCACCGGCTCCGTCGCGATCGAGGGCGATTCGCTGCACTACGCCGGCGACCTGGCGCTCAACGGCAGCGTCATCGTCGCGCTCGGCGCCCACGCGATGTGGGGCTGGACCTGGCTCGATCCGCTGTTCGCCGTCGGCATCGTGCTGTGGCTGCTGTGGAACGCACGCAAGGTCGGCATGGCGTCGCTCGACATGCTGCTCGACCGCGAATTGCCGGACGCGGAGCGAGAAGAGATCCGCCGGATCGCGCTGAGCCACCCGGAAGCGCGTTCGCTGCACGACCTGCGTTCGCGCCGTTCGGGCGGCGACACCTTCATCCAGTTTCACCTGGAGATGGACCCGGACATGTCGCTGATGCGCGCCCACACTGTCGCCGACGAGGTCGAAGCCGCCATCATGGAGGCCTTTCCGAGCGCCGAGGTCATCATCCACCAGGACCCGGAAGGCCTGGAAGAGGAACACCCGACCCTGGCGGCGAGTTAGCCCCGACGGAATCGGCGACTGCGGCGCAAACGCGGCAAGCGATCCGGGCCGAATTCGCCGTCTACGTCGTCAGCCGCAATGAAAGCGCGTTGCGCCCGTTGGCAACCTAGCTATATTGTTAGTCATCACGATTCAATTCGGGGAGAAAAGCGATGTCGGTCGTCAACGTTCACGAGGCCAAAACCCACCTGTCCCGCCTGCTGGCGCGGGCTGAGGCGGGCGAAGAAATCGTGATCGCCCGCCGGGGCGAACCCGTGGCGCGTCTCGTCGCTTGCCAACAGCCGGGCAGGCGGCAGCCGGACATCCTCAAGGGCAAAATCGCGATTCCCGAGAGCTTCTTCGATCCGCTGCCGGAAGAGGAACTGGCGGCGTGGGAAGGCCGATAACAGTGCACGCACTGCTGGACACGCATGCTTTTCTCTGGTGGCTTGCGGCCAGCGAGCGCCTTTCGGAGCCGGCGCGGCGCGCAATCGCGGACGACGCGAACGAGTTCACGGTCAGTGCGGCGTCGGCCTGGGAAATCGCGACAAAAGCCCGGATCGACAAGCTCCCCGACGCAATGGATCTTGCGGGCGATATCGCGGGCCATATCGCACGCCAGGGCTTTCAGGAACTGGCAATCAGCGTCGCCGACGCCGAACGCGCCGGTGGTCTGCCAGGTCCGCACCGAGATCCGTTTGATCGAATGCTCATCGCCCAAGCGCTGACATACGACCTGCCGGTGGTATCGGTCGATACGATGTTCGACCGTTACGGCGTCGCACGCTTTTGGTGACATGACCCCTTTCGCCGGTCGGAAGGCCGGCTAAAGTCTCAAGATATCCGTGCGAGCAACCGCCCCTCAGCCCCGCCGCTCCAGCCGGCGCAGCAGCAGGGCGAAACCGATGGCGGCGGCCGCCAGCCCCACGATCAGCCACGGACCCTGCGGCCAGCCGCCGGCAGCGACCAGCATGGCGAACAGCGGCGGCGCGGCGAGTTGGCCGACGTTGGTGCTTTGCTGGATCAGCCCGTTGATGCCCGCGACCCGGTTTCTGTCCGGCGCGTGGCGGGTCACGCTGCCGAAGATCGACGACGGCAGCAGGCCGCCGACGCCGGAGAAGACGAACGCGAAGACCAGGCGCGCCTCGCCGCTGAAGCCGGGCTGGTAGGTCAGCCAGCCGGCAACGCCCATGGTCGTCAGCGCCACGATCATCAACAGCCAGCGCGGCGCCCCGCGATGCCCGAGCCAGCCGCCGGTCAGGTTTCCGGCCGCGTTGGCCCAGATCGCCAGCGCCACCCAGGCCGCCGCGGCGGCCTGCGAATAGCCGTGATGCTCGATGAGGTATTTGGGCAGGAAGCCGAGGATCGGCAGATAGGTCGCGGCATAGAGGCCCATGACCAGCGTGAGCAACCACGGCGCGGCGCGGCGCAACACAACGGCCAGTTCGCGCCATGGCCCCGGCCCGGCGCCGCCCCGTCCCGCCGGATCCGGCGCCCCCCGGGTGGCAGCCCAGAACAGGCCGGCGAACAACCACACCAGGCCGGCGTTGACGAACCAGAGGCCGCGCCAGCCGGCAAGCGCGAGCAGGAGCGGAGTCAGCAGGGTCATGACCGCCATCCCGGTGGGCATGAAGGAGCCCCACATGCCCATGGCGAGACCCTGGTCGGCCGGCCGGCTCGCCCGCAGCATCAGCGCCGGCGCTGAGACCAGGACGGTTATCGACCCCACGCCCTCGACCATGCGCGAGAGCAACAGCAGGGTCAGACCGTCCGAAAGCCCGCCGACGGCCGCGCCGAGCCCGGTCGCCAGAAGCCCTGCGAAGGCGACTCGGCGGATGCCCCAGCGGTCGGCATGAACACCGGCAATCGCGCCGATGGCCGCGGCCAGAGCGTGGAATACGGCCAGCACCCAGCCCGCTTCGACCAGATCGAGACCGAGCTCCCGCTGCAGCGTCGGAATCGCCGCCGGCAGCTTGCCGATCTGGAACGCCACCATGATGCCGGCGAACACGCCGAGCAGGACAACCGTCCAGCGGGTGCGCATCCCGGCGCTCTCGGTCTGCGGCGCCGGCATGGCGGCTCGTTTTCCGGCGGACCGGGATCGCCGGTCCGGGCCGGCGGTCTATTCGTCCCGAACCGGGTTCGAAAGCACGCCGATGCCGGAGATATCGACCTCGACCGTGTCGCCGTCCTTCATGAACAGCGGCGGATTGCGCTTGAAGCCGACGCCGCCGGGCGTGCCGGTGACGATGACGTCGCCCGGTTCGAGGGTCGTGAAGCCGGAAATGTATTCGATCAGCACCGGCACGGTGAAGATCAGCAGGTCGGTCGTGGAGTTCTGCACTTCCTGGCCGTTCACCCGGGTCCGGAGATGCAGGGCCGAGGGATCGGGAATCTCGTCCGCCGTCACCAGCCACGGCCCGAAGCCGCCGGTGCCTTCGAAATTCTTGCCCGGCGTGAACTGGTGGGTGTGGCGCTGCCAGTCGCGGATCGAGCCGTCGTTGTAGCAGCTGTAGCCGGCGACATGGCCGAGCGCGTCAGCCTCGCTGACATGGCGCGCCGCCGAACCGATGACGACGGCCAGCTCGCCCTCATAGTCGAATTTGGTCGAGTTGACCGGCCGGATCATCGGCGCGCCGTGGCCGACCTGGGTGTTGGCCCAGCGGGTGAACAGCACGGGATAGTCGCTGTCGGAGCGGCCGGTTTCCTCGATGTGGGATTTGTAGTTGAGGCCGACACAGATGACCTTGTCCGGGTCGGGAATGACCGGCAGCAGATCGACATCCGCCAGCGCCGCCGAGGGCGCCTGCCCGGCCGCCCGTTGGGCCGCCGCGCCCAGCAGGCCGCCGGCCAGCGCCGCCTTGAGGGTCGGGGCGAGGCCGCCCAGGTCGATCACCGAGTCGCCGTCCACGGCGCCCCAGGTCGGCGTGTCGTTCAGGATGAAGGATGCGAGTTTCATGGGAAGTTCCTGTTTGGGGTCCTGTTCGGTGTTCTGTCGTGCGTCGGAAGGGTGACGCGCGGGGAAGCGATGCGGCGCGGAGGGACGTGAAGCAGGCCGGGCTAGCCGGCGCCGGGCGCCAGCACGAAGCGGCGGTCGCAATAGGGACACTCGACGAAATCGCCGTCGCCCATGTTGAGATAGACTTTCGGATGGCCGAGCGCCCCGCCGCCGCCGTCGCAGGACACGCTGCGCTCGCTCACCTCGATAATCTCGGGGGCGTCGGTGTCTGCCATCGGGCACGGGCCTGTCGGGTTGCGGAAGCCGGGAGCGTACCGCCGGCGAGGAAAGCGGCGACAGCGGAAGCGGGCCGGATATTACCCGACACCGGATGCCGCGCAAGCGGGCAGGAATGCCCTTTCACCCTACGCCTTGCCACTCCCCCGCCCCTTGCGGATGGCGATGACGCCGCCGGCGACGACGAGCGCGGTTCCGGCCGCCGTGAACCAGTCCACGCCCTCGCCCCAGATCAGCCAGCCGAGGGCGGCGGCGAAGAAGACCGAGGTGTAGTCGAGCGGGCTCACCCGGTCGGCCGGGGCAACCAGGCAGCCCCGGGCGAACAGGATGTGGGCGGCAGTCGAGAACAGGCCGAGCATGACGAGCGGCGGCCAGGCTTCGGCCGGCGGCAGCAGGGAAGGGTTGGTAACGAGCGCCGGCCCCGCGGTGATCGCGATGCCGATCAGCGCGAAGTAGACCGCGATGCGCACCGGGCTCTCCTCAGCCGGCATGCGCCAGACGGCGACCGCCGCCAGCCCGCCGAGGGCGCCGGAGGCGACGCCGATCAGCGCGTCGGGCCGGAAGAAATCCGTGCCCGGCTTGAGGATCAGGGCGACGCCGACGAAACCGACCGCGACGGCGAGCAGCACATTGCGGTCGAGGGCGAAGCGGAACAGCAGGAAGCCGAGCAGCGGGACGAAGATCGGCGAGCTGAAATTCAGCAGCACCGCCTCGGCGAGCGGCAGCGCCTTGACCGCGTAGTAGTAGCAGAGCAGCGAGGCCACCACCGCGACCCCGCGCAGCGCCATCAGCCCGCCATGTTCCGGGCGCAGCGACCGGGGCCAGTACCAGAGAATCCACGGTACCAGGATCGCCAGGCTCAGCACGTTGCGCCAGAACAGCACCTCGACACTGGAAAGATGCGCCCCGGCCATCTTGATCGCCATGCCGGCGAGCGCGAACATAAGCCCCGCCGCCGCGACCAGGGCCGCGCCAAGCAGCACGCGGTCCCGCCCTTTCGCGCCGTCCCCTGCACCGCCGGTGTGCATCATCGCCCGCCCGCGCCCCTGACGACATCCACGACGGCCGCTGCGTCGTCGAGGCGGTCGCCCCGCCAGGCCACCGTCTGGTCGGGGCGGATCAGGGCGTAGTCCGCTTCGTAGAGGTCGCGCAGGCCGGGTTCGTCGAGGGCGACGTGCGTGAGCGGCAGGCCGGCGTTGCGGGCCGCGTCCAGCATCGGCGCGGTGCGCGCCGGACCGCCGCCGAATTCGAGCAGGGTGAAGTCGAAGCCGAAGCGGTCGTAGAGCGAAATGCCATCGGCCAGCCAGGCGTGGGGCGGGCGGCCACCGGGGCAGGCGGTCGGGACGTATTCGTTCGGCCGGTCGGGCGGCGGGTTCGTGCCGTCCGGTACGATAACCGGCGAACCGTCGATGCGCGTGCCGAAGGTGATGCCGGGGATGTTGAACTCGCGCCGTCCGTGGTCTTCGAAATAGGCGCCGGCCTCGGCGCGCAGCCGCGCGCCCTCCCGCGATGCCTCCTCCAGCCGCGGGTCGGGCACGAAATTGCCCAGGGAATCGGCGAAGGCGCGGGCATATCCGGTGTTGCGCACCGCCGCCGGCTTGCGCTCCAGTTCGTAGGACTCGAGCAGGCTGGCGCCGCCCCAGCCGTGGATCACGGCGGCCAGCTTCCAGCCGAGGTTGACCGCGTCCTCGACCGCCGTGTTGTAGCCGAGGCCGCCCATCGGCGTGAACAGGTGGGCGGCGTCGCCGGCGAGGAACAGCCGGCCCTCCCGGAACCGCTCGGCGACCAGGGCGAAGCCGGCGGTCCAGGAGGCGCGGAACAGGATGTCGAAACCGATCTCCCTGCCCATGCACTCGGCGAACATGCGCCGGATGTCGCCGTCCGTGAGCGCCGCTTCGTCCTCGCCTGCCAGAAGCTGGGTGTGGAAGACGAACTCGGAAACGCCGTCGAGCGCGATCGTGAAGCTGCGCCGGGCGTGGTGGACGTTGACGTGCATCCAGCCGGGCGGCCCGGTCATCGCCGGCTTGACCGCGTCGCTGCGCAGATGCACGGCATGCATCCGGCCGCCGGCAAAGTTGCGCTGCACCCCGGCCTCGCCCTCGTAGCGCACGTCGAGATGCTTGCGCACGAGGCTGCCGGGGCCGTCGCAGCCGATGAGGTAGCGGGCGGAAGCCTCGAGAGTCTTGCCGTCATGCTCGACCGTCGCCGTGGCCCGTTCGCCGTCGTCATGCACGGCAATGACCTTGTGTTCGTAGTGCAGCGCGACCGGGGGCAGGGCGGCGGCGTGGCGCTGCAGCACCCGCTCGACATACATCTGCGAGACCCGGTGCGGCAGCTCGGCGGCGCTCCACGATCCGGAAAGCTGTTTCGGCAGTTCCGCGGCCTGGCGCGCGGTCGGCAGGCGGAAGCGCGCCAGTTCGTAGCCCCCATAGGTCGTGTAGTAGACGATATCGGTAGGATGGTCGGGCGGCAGGCCGAGCCGGCGGATCTCACCGGCGAAGCCGAGACGCCGGAAATGCTCCATGGTGCGCGCCTGGGTCGCGTTGGCCTGGGGGCTGAAAGAATCCGCCCGGTCGTCGTCGAACAGTGCCACGGAAACGCCGCGCCGCCCGAGCTCGATGGCCAGCATCAGCCCGGCCGGCCCGCCGCCGGCGATGATGACGTCCGTATCGGGCAGGCGCGGGGGCTGCGGCATGGGTCAGCCAGTCCGGTTCGGCCGCCGTTGCCGATTCCCGGAGATCCCGGCCAGAGCGCACCGGTGACGTCCGATACGGCGACTTGAATTCCGGTCGGGGTGAGGCGTTGGCAACCGCTTCATTTCAATACCGCCCGGATATTTCGTCAGGAAAGGCGTTGGCGGGCACACTTCTGAAAACTGCAGGACCAGTCGGGATTAATGCAAGGAACGTATTCTCTTCTGCCCCACATCCGACAATATTGTTAATTGGATTTAACGACCGGGTCGCCTGCGAGCCCGTTCCGGGGCGAACGCCGGAAGGTATTGGCCATGAAGAGCGCGACACGATTGACATCCATTTTCGTTCTCGGACCCGTGGCGGCCGCTCTCGCCGCCATCGCATCGCCGGCCGCCGGTAGCGCGACAGGCTGTGCCGGCTATGCCGATCCCTTGCATCGGGCAAAGTCCTTCTGGGCCCGCGCGGATGCCGAGCAGGTGCGCGCGTGCGTTGTGCAATTCGGCACGGGACCGGGCCGGGATCGCCGGCGCCTGACGCCCTTGCACCTGGCCGCCCTGTTCAGCGGCAACCCGGCGGCCCTCGCGCCTTTGCTGAAGAGCGGCGCCGCTCCCAACACCAGGGCCAAGGGCGGTTTCACCCCGCTCCATCTCGCCGCCCAGTCCAGCCGCAGCGCAGCAGTTGTTGCGACCCTGCTGGACGCGGGCGCCGACCCCGACGCTGCGAACGAGGAAGGCATCGTACCCCTGCACCTGGGCGCCCGGTACAATCGCACCCCGGAGGTTGTCGTCGCGCTGCTGCAGGGCGGCGCCGATCCCGACACAAGGAACAAACAGGGCGCCACACCGCTCATTCTGGCGGTACGATACGACCGCAATCCGGCAATTGTTGCAGCTCTGCTGCAAGGCGGCGCCGATCCCCATGCCAAGACCGAGAAGGGATTTTCCCCGCTGCATCTCGCAGCCCAGTACAGCCGCCAAACCGAGATTGTTGCCGCGCTTCTGAGGGGCGGCGCCGATCCCAACGGCGGGGTAAGAGGCGGGTTCACCCCGTTGCATATCGCCGCTCAGCACAACCGCAACCCGGCAATTTCTGCGGAACTCCTGAAGGGCGGCGCAAGACCCGATGCCAATACCGGGAAGGGTGCGTCGCCCTTGCATCTGGCCGCTATGTTCAGCCGCAATCCGGCCGTTGTCGCGGCACTGGTGAAGGGCGGCGCCGACCCAAACGCGAAAATCAAGGCCGGCGCCACGCCGCTGCATCTGGCGGCTTACCGGAACGGCAACCCTGCCATCGTCACGGCCCTGTTAGATGCCGGCGCCGATCCGACGATGACGTACAAGGGAAAGACGGCATTCGATCTCGGGAAGAACAACAAGAAGCTGGCCGGCAGCGCCGCCTATCGGCAACTCAAGAAAGCCCACGACGCGTCGAATGCGGACCGGCAGGCGGCGCGGCAGAAAGCGGACGCGAAATCGGAACCGACCCGCAAGGAAACGAAATTTTCAGCCGAGGGCGGGCGTTTCAAAACCGGCGCAAATTCAACGGAGATGAAATTTCGGCGCATCCGGATCGGCAACACCGAAATTCACAACATTGTTTGCAAGGTCCAGGCAACACTGAAGTGCGCCGGTACCGCAAACGGCAAGAAAGCGGCGTGCGAATCGTCGAAGCTGAGTCAATCCGAAGTCAAGAAAATGGGGCTCGCTGCGGCCCTGATGTTGCCGACCATGGGGCCGGGCCTTGTGGCGGCTTGCTTCGCCAAGTGAACCGGCAGCCACCGGGGCGCCTGCCGAACCGGGCCGAACGGCCGCGATAACGCAAGGCGAACGCGGCCGCAGTGACGGCCCGATAGTCCGGAGAGCTGCCCCTACCCCTCCGGCGCCATGCCCTTCTTCGCCAGTTCCTCGATCGCCTGGGATGTCTTCTTCAGATGTCCGAGGCCCATGCCGTTCAGGATATGGTCGGCCTTGGTGTACTGGATGTTGGTGTAGGTGGTGAGTTCGACCCGGTTGCCCCAGGGGTCGAGGAAATCGGTAAAGCGGGTGTCGAGCAGTTCGACGCCCATCTCCTTCAGCCGCTCGATGGCGAGCGGCTTGTCGTCCACGGCGATGCCGAAATGCCGGCCCTCGTCCGGCCCCTGGCGGCGGCCGGTCATGAAGTTGATGAACTGGTCGCCAAAATAGATGAAGGCCGCCTTCTCGTTCTGGAAGGTGACGTTCAGATCGAGGAAGCCGCCGTAGAAGTCCAGCGCTTCCTGGATGTTGCCGACCTCGAGCGCGATATGGTTGATGCCGACGGGCCTCGCCCTGGACATTGCGGTGTCTGTCATGCCGTTCTCCGGGTTTCGCAGCGCCGGTTGCCCGATGCCGGCAGGGTCTGGCCCGGAGATGGGGGCTGCCGGCCGCGGGACAAGGGGCGGCGGGGTCGTGCCGGCGGGGTGTGTCGGCAGGGCGGGCGCTAGACAGGCGCCGGTCGGTTCCCTATCGTCCGCCGCGGCATCTTCGGGCAGAGACCGCCATGGAATTCCTTGCCCTTATCATCGTCGGAGTCGTCGTCTATCTGGTCGTCAAGGGCCGGCGCAAACGGCCGCCTGCGGCCCGGCGCGCGCCTCCTGTCTCTGCGCGTGCCGCCCGCGAAACCGGGACGCCCGACACGCCGGGCGGCGGCGCGGACCGGACCGGCGAAAGAAAGCCCCGCACGATTGCCGGCAAAGCCTGGGTTGCGGATGGCGACGGTCTACGGGTGGCAGGAGAGGAAATCCGGCTCGCCGGGATAGACGCGCCGGAACACGAGCAGCCGGCGAAGGGGCCGGACGGCGGCTGGTTCGATCACGGAGCGCGCGTCAAATCGGCTCTCATCCGCAAGGTCGGCGGCAAGCCGGTCCGGGTCGAAGCCGTAGGCACCGACAAGTTCGGCCGCACCCTTGGCGTCGTGACCCATGACGGCCAGGACGTCAACGAATGGCTGGTCCGCTACGGCCACGCCATCGCCGCCTATGACAACCGCTACAGGGGCATCCAGCGCGAAGCCAGGGCGGCGCGGCGCGGCATGTGGGGCTGCGCCATCGCCTATGACCCGCGGGCATGGCGCCACGACGAAATCCGGCGGCTGTTCTGACTCCGCCCTTCCGCCCGGCGGCGGCCATTCCGGGAATTGCCGCCGGCGGCTGCGGCGCATAGAGTGCGCCCCGCTTCCGCCGCCGGACCTGCCGCATCCCATGACCAACCGCTCCCGCTACTGGGCCGACCACACGACCGAGGAATTCGCCGGCTTCGATCCGGCGGCGACGGTGGTTCTGCAGCCGGTCTCGGCGACGGAGCAGCACGGGCCGCACCTGCCGGTCTCGGTCGACCACGATATCTGCACAGCGCTGGTCGAGCGGCTGGTGGCGCGGCTGCCGGTGAAGGTGCCCCTGCTCGTGCTGCCGGCCCTGCCGGTCGGCGTCAGCATCGAGCACGGCGATTTTCCGGGCACACTCAGCCTGTCGGCGGAGACCATGATCGCGGTGCTGATGGAGCTGGCCGGCGGCGTCGCGGCGGCGGGCTTCCGCAAGCTGGCGCTGCTCAACTGCCACGGCGGCAATCCGGCGGTGCTCGACATCGTCGCCCACAAGCTGCGCCGCAAGCACGAATTGCTGGTCTTCCCGCTCAACGGCTACCGTTACTGGCAGGCCGAGAGCCATTTCGGCGTCCACGAGGCGGCCCACGGCATCCATGGCGGCGCGGCCGAGACCTCGATCATGCAGGCGGTCCGGCCCGGCGCGGTGCGGGAAGGCAAGGTGGCGCGCTTCGCCTCGCGCTCCGAGGAGCTGGCGCAGGCCTACGCCCATCTGCGGCCGTTCGGGCGCACCGTCGGCTTCGGCTGGCAGACCCAGGACCTGAACCCCGCCGGCGCCGTTGGCGACGCCACCCTCGCCAGCCCGGAAACCGGCGCCCGCCTGCTCGACGAAGCGACGGAGGTACTGGTCCAGGTCGTCACCGAGATCAGCAGCCTGCCGCCGGATGTGATCGACGGTTGGCGCGAGCCGGTGGGAGAGTAAATGCGGCGGGCACTCGTCTTGCGCGTTGAATTCGGCTTCAATCTGTTCGGCCTGCACTGTAGGGGAGGGTTTCAAACCCTCCCCTACGCCCTGTAGTCGGATTCGGATGGCAGACCGGAGCTGAGGCGCCGGGAGTCGGCAGCGGCATCCCGTTTGACCCTTCGACTGCCCGCAAGAGGAGCCGACGCGACATTCCCTTTGCCATCGCCCGGCAAAAGCCGCTATGCCCGCGGCCATGAGGCTGTCGACCGCGATCACCCGCCTGCTCGGCATCGACCATCCGGTCCTGCTCGCGCCGATGGGCGGGGTTTCGGGCGGCGCGCTGGCCGGGGCGGTTTCGGCGGCCGGCGGGCTCGGCCTGATCGGCGCCGGCTATGCCGATCCGTCGCTCGGCTGGGGCTCGGACGACTGGATTTCGGCCGAGTTCGACAAGGCCGGCAACCGGGCGGTCGGCATCGGCTTCATCACCTGGGCGCTCGACAAGCGGCCGGGCGCGCTCGACGCCGCGCTGGAGCGCCGGCCCGCGGCGGTCATGCTGTCCTTCGGCGACATCGCGCCCTACGCCGCGAAGGTGAAGGACACCGGCGCGGCGCTGATCTGCCAGGTTCAGACCCTGAAGGACGCAAAGGACGTCGCCGCCAAGGGTGCGGACATCGTCGTCGCCCAGGGCACGGAGGCCGGCGGCCACGGCGCGAACCGGGCGACCCTGCCGCTGGTCCCGGCGGTTGCCGACGCGGTCGCGCCCGTCCCGGTCGCGGCGGCGGGCGGCATCGCCGACGGGCGCGGGCTCGCCGCCGCCCTGATGCTGGGCGCCGAAGGCGTGCTGGTCGGCACCCGCTTCTGGGCGACGCAGGAGGCGCTGGGCCATCCGAACCAGAAGGCGTTGATCGAACGGACCGGCGGCGACGACACGCTGCGCACGAAGGCTTTCGACGCGGCGCGCGGCCTGACCTGGCCGGAGCCGTATACCGGGCGGGCCATTCGCAACGCCTTCAGCGACGCGTGGCATAACCGCGACGACGCCTTGCGTGCCGAGGGCGAGCCGATGCGCGAGCGCTTCTTCGCCGCCCAGCGCGGCGGCGACACCGACATGGCGGTTACCTTCGCCGGCGAGGGGCTGGACCTGATCGCCGACCGGCCGGCCGCCGGCGCGCTGGTCGAACGCATGGTGGCCGACGCCGTCGATGCCATCCTCGCCGCGCCGGAGCGGCATGTCCGCGTCGCCGACGAGGCGGAAAGCTGAAACCGCGCCGATGGCCGACGGTCCTGCCGGAACCCCGCCCGCCCGGACGCCGTTGCAGGAGTGGCGCGCCCGGGTCGCCGCCGGGCATCTGAGCCACGATCCGGCCCAGGCGCTGGCGGCGGAGAAACTGACCGGCCTGCACCAGGCAGTCCGCGGTTACGAGCCCGGCGGGGCCGGCTCCTGGTTGGCGCGCTTCGGGCTTGCCAGCAGGAAGGCGCCGGAGCCGCCGCGCGGTCTCTATCTCTACGGCGGTGTCGGGCGCGGCAAGTCCATGCTGATGGACCTGTTCTTCGACGCCGCGCCGGTCGCCCGCAAGCGCCGGGTCCACTTCCACGAATTCATGCTGGAAATCCAGGACCGGCTGCACAAGCGGCGCGGCGAGTCGCGAAAAGGCCGCCGGGTCGACGACCTGCTGCCCGCGGTCGCCGCCGACATCGCCGACGACGCCTGGCTGCTCTGCTTCGACGAGCTGCACGTCGTCAATATCGCCGACGCCATGATCCTCGGCCGCCTGTTCGAGGCACTGTTCGCGCGCGGCGCGATCATGGTCGCCACCTCCAACTGGCCGCCCGACCGGCTCTACGAGGGCGGCTTGCAGCGTCAGCTCTTCCTGCCCTTCATCGACCTGCTCAAGGCGAGGCTGGACGTGCTGCATCTGGAAGCGACGCGGGACTACCGGCTCGCCCGGCTGATGACCATGCAGGTCTGGCGCACGCCGCTCGGGCCGGCGGCGACCCGGGCGCTCGACAGGGATTTCGAAGCGCTGACCGACGGCGCCGAGGCCGCGCCGGCCCGGCTGACCGTCAAGGGGCGGGACGTGCCGGTGCCGCTGGCCGCCCACGGCGTCGCGCGCTTCCCGTTCGACGCGCTGTGCCGCGAGGCGCGCGCCGCCGCCGACTATATCGCCATCGCCGAGGCGTACCGGACCGTGCTGATCGACGGCATCCCGCGCTTCAGGCCCGACGAGAAGAACCCGGTCAAGCGCTTCGCCATCCTGATCGACACACTCTACGAGCGGAAGGTCAAGCTGCTGGCCTCGGCGGCCAGCGCTCCGCAGGACCTCTACCGCGGCACGCATATCGCGATGGAATTCCAGCGCACCGTCTCGCGCCTGATGGAAATGCAGTCGAAGGACTATCTCGAAGCGCGCCAGGATGCGGAGTGAGCGCGGGAAATGATGGCGGGGCCAGAGCGGGGACGGGTCGGGTGAGAGTGCTGATCTGCGGCGGCGGCGTGATCGGCGCCTGCATCGCGTATTTCCTCAGCCTGCGCGGTATCGAGGCGGTCGTGGTCGAGCGCGCGGGCGTCGCCAACGCCGCCTCGGGCAAATCCGGCGGCTTCCTGGCGCGCGACTGGTGCGACGGCACGCCCGCCGCGGCGCTCGCCCGCCGCGGATTCGACCTGCACGCCGAACTGGCGCGAAACGCCTGGCGCGATTGGGGCTACCGGCGCGTCGAAGCGCTGGGCGTCGTCGCCCGCGAAGGGCGGGACGTACGCCGGTTCGGCCGCCTGCCTTCGCCGGACTGGCTCGGCGCGGACAGCGCGGTCCACGGCCGGCTCAGCACCGCCGCGACGACGGCGCAGATCCATCCCGCGGCCTTCACTGAAGCGATGATGGCGGGCGCGGCCGAACGCGGCGCGCGGCTGGTCGAGGGCTGCGTCCAGGGCCTTGCCCTGTCGCCCGACGGCAGGCGGGTGACGGGCGCTATCGTCGACGATGCGGAACTGGCGGCGGACGCGGTGGTCGTCGCCCTGGGGCCCTGGTCGCTGCTGGCCTGCCGCTGGTTGCCGCTGCCCGCCGTCTTCGGCGTCAAGGCGCACAGCCTGATCTTCGACTACGAACCGTCGCCGGAATCGCTGTTCGCCGATGTCGAAACGGAAGGCGGGGATGACGCGCATCCCGAATTCTATCCGCGGCCGGACGGCACGACCTATGTCTGCGGCTCGTCCGGGGACGAAGGCCTGCCCGTCGACCCGGCCGATGTCGCGCCCGAGCCCCACGCGGTTGCGCAGTTGCGCCGCCTGACCGCCTGCGTCTCGCCGGACCTGGCGGGGTCGAAGGTCTTGGCGGAACAGGCCTGCTTCCGGCCGGTCACGGCGGACGGGCTGCCGCTGATCGGGCCGGTGCCGGGCGTCGCCGGCCCGTATGTGGCCACGGGCCACAGCGTCTGGGGCATGCTCAACGGCCCCTCTACCGGCGAGGCGATGGCGGAACTGATCGCGGACGGCGCGGCCACGACGGTCGACCTGCGGCCCTTCGATCCGGCCCGGCTGGAACCGTTCGATCCCGAAGCCCTGCGCGCCTGAACGGCCGCTCAATCCGGCCGCGGCATGGTCCAGACGTCGTCCACGGTGACATAGTCGAGATAGCCGAGCCGGCCGATCGGGCGGACCTTGTCCATGTCGACGAAGCCGCCGGTCAGCACCGCATCGTCGATATGGATGCCCACGACTTCGCCGAATATCACCACGTTCGGACCGTAGCCCTCCCACGCATTGAGCGGCACGCTCCGGAGAAAGCGGCATTCCAGGTGGATCGGCGATTCGGCGACCCGCGGCGGCGCGACGGTCTCGGACGGCGTCTTGGTCAGCCCGGCATGCTCGAACTCGTCGACGCCGGGCGGCACATGCTCGGCGGTGAGGTTCATGGCGTCGCGCAGGTCCCAGGTCGCCATGTTGCAGACGAACTCGCCGGTTGCCTCGGGGTTGGTCCGGGAATCCTTGGGATCGTAGGGCTCGCCCTTGCGGTGCGGCCGCGGGCCGGCGGAAAACATCACCTGCGGCGGCGAATAGCTGACCGCGTTGAAGAAGGAATAGGGCGCGAGGTTGGCCGTGCCGTCGGGCGCCAGGCTGGAGATCCAGCCGATCGGCCGCGGCACGACCAGCGCGTTGAACGGGTTGCGGGGCAGGCCGTGACGCTCGTGGCCGGGCCGGTAGAACATGGCGCCTCCGGGATATGCGTTGGATGCTCGGGCAGGGGTTCGCCGCTGTCCTACAGGAGCGTCGGCGCCTGTGCAAAGCCGGCGCGTCCGTCGGTCGGCCGGGGTGACAACCGACCAAGGAAGCGGCATGTTCTTCCCTCCCGCATGACGCGCCCGAACGGGGAAGGAAACCGCCATGAACGTCGCCACGCTGCCGGCCGGCCGGTCGGACCATCGCCCCGACGCCATCTCCGCCGAAGAGTGGGACGTGCGGGTCCAGCTCGCGGCCTGCTACCGGCTGATCGATCATTTCGGCATGACCGACCTGATCTACAACCACATCACCGCGCGGGTGCCGGGGCCGGAGCACCATTTCCTGATCAACCCGTTCGGCCCGCACTATTCCGAGATCACGGCGTCCAGCCTGGTCAAGGTCGATCTGGACGGCCGGCCGGTCGACGATCCCGCCGCGCGGATCAACCCGGCGGGCTACGTCATCCATGCCTGCATCCACCGGGCGCGGCCGGACCTCAACGCGGTGATCCACACCCACACCCGCGCCGGCATTGCGATCTCCTGCCTGGCGGACGGGCTGATCCCGATGGAGCAGAACGGCTTCCAGTTCCTCGACCGCATCGCCTACCACGACTATGAGGGCATCGCGCTCGACGCGGCCGAGCAGGACCGGCTGATCGCCGACCTGGGCGCGTGCAGCGTGATGATCCTGCGCAACCACGGCCTGCTCGCCTGCGGGGCGAATATCAGCCAAGCCTTCCGGCGCATCTACTATCTGGAGATGGCCTGCAAGATTCAACTCGACGTCATGGCCGGCGGCGCCCCAAATCTGCCCGCCCGGGCGGTGCAGGAACACACCGCCGCCCAGTGGGACAGCGGCGTCGCCGGCAACGGCGGCGCGGCCGACGAGACGCTGGAATGGCCCGCGCTCATGCGCCTGATGGACAGGAAGGATGCAGGGTATCGGACGTGACGAGCCGGTCTCCGGCCGAAGGTCCAGTCGGAGCTGAACGGAGATAACCCCATGACCGACCTCATCATCCGCGCCGCCGTACCGGGGGACCGGGCGGGGTGGGAGCCGCTGTTTCTTGGGTATGGCGACTTCTACAAGGTGCCCATGACCGCCGAGACCCTGGAGACGGTGTGGGGCTGGATCCACGATCCGGGCCATATCGTCGAGGCGCTGGTCGCGGAGCGGGGCGGCGCGCTGGTCGGCCTCGCCCATTACCGCGCCATGCCGAGCCCGCTGCGCGGCATCGAGATCGGCTTCCTCGACGACCTGTTCGTCGATCCGGCGGCGCGCGGCGCGAAGGTCGGCGAGGCGCTGCTGGCGCGGCTGAACGAAATCGCCGCCGCGCGCGGCTGGAGCCGCATCCGCTGGATCACCGGCGACGACAACTACCGCGCCCGCACCCTCTACGACCGAGTCGCCGTCAAGACCGCCTGGAACCTGTACGAGATGACGCCGTAGCGGCGCCCCACCGACCCATACAGCCGGCGGCGGCCCGCGCATTGTGCGCGGTTGCCTTGCTCGGCGCGTCGCGCTAATCCGGCCCGCGTCATCCGACGGCAGGGCGCTTTCAATTCCGGACGCCCGCCGGTCCATACAGCCCATTCGCACCGGGGGGAGTCCCATGGCCCGAAACAAGATCGCCCTGATCGGCGCCGGCCAGATCGGCGGCACGCTGGCCCTGCTCGCCGGCCTCAAGGAACTCGGCGACGTCGTGCTGTTCGACATCGTCGACGGCGTACCGCAGGGCAAGGCGCTGGACCTTGTTCAGGCCTCGCCGGTCGAAGGCTTCGACGCGAACTATTCCGGCGCGTCCGACTATGCGCCGATCGCCGGCGCCGATGTTGTCATCGTGACGGCCGGCGTGCCGCGCAAGCCGGGCATGAGCCGCGACGACCTGATCGGCACCAACGCCGGGGTCATGAAGGCGGTCGGCGCCGGCATCCGCGAGCATTGCCCCGACGCCTTCGTGATCTGCATCACCAACCCGCTCGACGCCATGGTCTGGGCCCTGCGCGAGCATTGCGGCCTGCCCCACAACCGGGTGGTCGGCATGGCCGGCGTGCTGGACAGCGCCCGCTTCCGCTATTTCCTCGCCGAGGCGATGAACGTCTCGGTCGAGGACGTGACGGCCTTCGTGCTCGGCGGCCACGGCGACACCATGGTGCCGCTGGCGCGCTACTCCACGGTCGCCGGCGTGCCGCTGCCCGACCTGGTGAAAGCAGGCTGGATCAGCCAGGCGCAGGTCGACGCAATCATCCAGCGCACCCGCGACGGCGGCGCCGAGATCGTCGGCCTGCTCAAGACGAGTTCGGCCTTCTACGCGCCGGCATCTTCGGCGATCTCGATGGCCGAGAGCTACCTCCGGGACAAGAAGCGGGTGCTGCCCTGCGCCGCCTGGCTTGATGGCGAATACGGCCATTCCGGCCTCTATGTCGGCGTGCCGGTGGTGATCGGCGCCGGCGGCGTCGAGCGCATCCTGGAGATCGAGCTCGACGACGGGGAAAGGGCCATGTTCGAAAAATCGGTCAGCGCCGTGAAGGCCCTGATCGAAGCGACCCGGCCCTTGATGTAACGGCGGCCCCGGCTCGGAACCGCGCACATTTCCCTGCAGGGGGAGCCAGCATGAACATCCACGAGTATCAGGCCAAGGAGCTGATGCGCCGCTACGGCATCGCGGTGCCGGACGGCGGCGTCGCCTGGACGCCGGACGAGGCGGCCAAGCAGGCCGAGAAGACCGGCGGCCCGGTCTGGGTCGTCAAATCCCAGATCCATGCCGGCGGCCGGGGCGCCGGCCGCTTCCGGAACGATCCCGACGGCAAGGGCGGCGTGCGGGTCGTGAAATCGGTCGAGGATGTGCGCGCGAATGCCGACGCCATGCTCGGCCAGGTGCTGGTCACCAAGCAGACCGGCCCGGAAGGCAAGGAGGTCAAGCGCCTCTACATCGAGGACGGTTGCGACATCGCCCGGGAGCTTTACCTCTCCGTCCTGCTCGACCGCGCGACCAGCCGGGTCACCGTCATGGCCTCGACCGAGGGCGGCATGGACATCGAGCAGGTCGCCGAGGAGACGCCGGAGAAGATCATCCGCGTCGCCATCGACCCGGCGACCGGCATTCAGGCGCACCATTGCCGTACCGTCGCCTTCGGCCTCGGCCTGGAGGGCAACCAGGTGAAATCGGCGACCCGGTTCCTCACGGCGATGTACAAGGCCTTCACCGAACTCGACGCCAGCCTGGTCGAGATCAACCCGCTGGTCGTAACCGGGGACGGCGAGGTGCTCGCCCTCGACGCCAAGATGAACTTCGATGACAACGCGCTCTACCGCCATCCCGACGTCGCCGAGCTGCGCGACGAGGACGAGGAGGACCCGGCGGAACTGGAGGCCGCGCGGCACGATCTCAACTATGTCAAGCTGGACGGCACCATCGGCTGCATGGTCAACGGCGCCGGCCTCGCCATGGGCACGATGGACATCATCAAGCTCTATGGCGCCGAGCCGGCCAATTTCCTCGATGTCGGCGGCGGCGCGACCCGTGAGCGGGTCACCACCGCCTTCAAGATCATCCTCAGCGATCCCAACGTCGAAGGCATCCTGGTCAACATTTTCGGCGGCATCATGCGCTGCGACGTGATCGCCGAGGGCGTGGTGGCGGCGGCGCGGGAGGTCAGCCTGCACGTTCCGCTGGTCGTGCGCCTGGCCGGCACGAATGTCGACCTGGGCAAGAAGATCCTCGCCGACTCCGGCCTGCCGATCACCTCGGCCGACGACCTGGCCGACGCGGCGGAGAAGGTCGTGACAGCCGTGAAGGAGGCGGCGTAGCCATGGCGGTACTGGTCGACGAGAACACCAGGGTGATCTGCCAGGGCTTCACCGGCAGCCAGGGCACCTTCCATTCCGAGCAGGCGATCGCCTACGGCACGCGGATGGTCGGCGGCGTCACGCCCGGCAAGGGCGGCGCCACCCATCTCGACCTGCCGGTCTTCGATACGGTCGGCGAGGCGGTGGCGCAGACCGGCGCGAACGCCAGCGCGATCTACGTCCCGCCGCCCTTTGCGGCCGACGCGATCCTGGAGGCGATCGACGCAGGCGTCGCGCTGGTCGTGTGCATTACCGAGGGCATCCCGGTGCTCGACATGGTGCGGGTCAAGCGCGCGCTGCAGAACTCCGGGACCCGGCTGATCGGGCCGAACTGCCCCGGCGTCATCACGCCGGACGCCTGCAAGATCGGCATCATGCCCGGCCATATCCACAAGCGCGGCCGGATCGGCGTCGTGTCGCGCTCCGGCACGCTGACCTACGAGGCGGTCGCCCAGACTACGGCCGCGGGCCTGGGCCAATCGACCTGCATCGGCATCGGCGGCGATCCGGTCAACGGCACCGATTTCATCGACTGCCTGGAGATATTCCTGGCCGACGACGAGACAGAGGGCATCGTCATGATCGGCGAGATCGGCGGCACGGCGGAGGAAGAGGCGGCAGACTTCTACAGGGCGTCGGGCACCGCCAAGCCGATCACCGGCTTCATCGCCGGCCTCACCGCGCCGCCCGGCCGGCGCATGGGCCACGCCGGTGCGATCATCGCCGGCGGCAAGGGCACCGCGGGCGACAAGATCGAGGCGATGAAAGGCGCCGGCTTCCACGTCGCGGATTCGCCGGCGGCGATCGGCGACACCATGCTCGCCGCGATGAAAGGTTGAGCGCGCAATTCCGCGTTCCGTCGCGCAACGGTGATGGCGCTTCCCGGTGACAAGAGCGACCGGGATACCTAGTGTTTAAGGGTGCCCGGCGCGGTGCCGGGCGGTAGAGACCGCAACAGCAGGCAAGCCGGACCCATGGCACAGACGGCGCGGGACTTCGAGGCGTCTTCCTACCTCACCGGGGCCAACGCGCCCTTCATCGTCGACCTGTACGAGCGTTATGTCGCCGATCCGCGCTCGGTCGCCGACGACTGGCGGGATTTTTTCGACGATCTTGATGACGGCGCCCAAGCGGCGCTCGCCGACCTGTCCGGGCCGGACTGGGCGCCCCGGGCGACCCGGGTCGTCGGCAACGGCGAGGCGGCGACGGCCCGGGCAGATGTCGGGCAGGCCGGTGTACCGGCGGCGCCCGCATCCGACGCCGAGATCCGCGAGGCGACCCGGGATTCGATCCGTGCGCTCATCCTGATCCGCAGCTACCGGGTGCGCGGCCATCTCCTGGCCCAGCTCGATCCGCTCGGCATCGAGGTGCGCGAGGACCATCCGGAACTGGACTACGAGACCTACGGCTTCACGCCGCGCGACCTCGACCGGCGCATCTTCATCAACAACTATCTCGGCCTCGGCGACACCGCGACGCTGCGCGAGATCATCGCCCGCTGCAAGGCGACCTATGCCGGCACCATCGGCGTGGAATTCATGCACATCCAGGATCCGGACCAGAAAGCCTGGATCCAGTCGCGGATCGAGGCGATCGAAAACCGCACCGAATTCACCACCAAGGGCAAGAAGGCGATCCTGGGCAGCCTGATCCAGGCCGAAATTTTCGAAAAGTTCCTCGACAAGAAACATACGGGCACCAAGCGCTTCGGCCTCGACGGCGGCGAATCGACCATTCCCGCGCTGGAACAGATCATCAAGCGCGGCGGCCAGCTCGGCGTCGAGGAAATCGTCATCGGCATGCCGCACCGCGGCCGGCTCAATGTGCTCGCCAACATGATGGGCAAGCCCTATCAGGCGATCTTCTCGGAATTCCAGGGCGCGTCCGCCAACCCGGAGGACGTGCAGGGCTCCGGCGACGTCAAATACCATCTCGGCACCTCGTCCGACCGGGACTTCGACGACAACATCGTCCATCTGTCGCTCACCGCCAATCCGTCCCACCTGGAGGCGGTCAATCCGGTCGTCGCCGGCAAGGTCCGCGCCAAGCAGACCCAGCGCACCGCCAGGGGCGCGCGGATTCGCAGCGCCCGGCGCCAGGTGATGGGCCTCTTGCTGCACGGCGACGCCGCCTTCTCCGGCCAGGGCGTGGTGGCGGAGACCCTGGACCTCGCCGAATTGAACGGCTATCGCACCGGCGGCACGATCCATTTCATCGTCAACAACCAGATCGGCTTTACGACCAATCCGGTGCACAGCCGCTCCGGCCCCTACTGCACGGAGTTCGCCAAGATCGTGCAGGCGCCGATCTTCCATGTGAACGGCGACGACCCCGAGGCGGTCGTCCATGTCGCGCGCATCGCCACGGAGTTCCGCGACGCATTCCAGACCGATGTCGTGATCGACATGTTCTGCTACCGGCGGCACGGCCACAACGAGGGCGACGAGCCGGCCTTCACCCAGCCGCTGATGTACCGCACAATCGCGCGCCACGAGACGGTGCGCGAGGTCTACAGCCGCAAGCTGGTCGACGAGGGGATCCTGACCAACCGGGACGCCGAAGCGATGGTCGGCGAATTCGAGCAGCGGCTGGAGGCGGATTTCGAGGCCGCCGGCGGCTACAAGCCGAACAAGGCGGACTGGCTCGAAGGCGCCTGGACCGGGCTGGAGCCGACGCGCGGCGACTATATCCGCGGCGATACCGCCGTCGATGCCGGGCAGCTGCGCCGGATCGGGCGCAAGCTCAGCGACGTGCCGGTGGAATTCAACCTGAACCGCAAGATCGCCCGGCAGCTCGATGCCCGGAAGAAGGCGGTCGACAAGGGCGAAGGCATCGACTGGGCGCTCGCCGAATCGCTGGCCTTCGGCTCGCTGCTGGCCGAAGGCACGCCGGTGCGCCTGTCGGGCCAGGACAGCGGCCGCGGCACCTTCTCCCACCGCCACGCCGTGCTGGTCGACCAGGAGACCGAGGCCAAATTCCTGCCGTTGCAGAACCTGTCGCCGGACCAGGCGCTGTTCGAGGTCATCGATTCGCCGCTCGCCGAAATGTCGGTGCTCGGCTTCGAATACGGCTATGCGCTCGCCGAGCCCAACGCGCTGATCCTGTGGGAGGCCCAGTTCGGCGATTTCGCCAACGGCGCCCAGATCATCATCGACCAGTTCATCGCCTCGGGCGAATCGAAATGGCTGCGCCTGTGCGGCCTGGTCATGCTGCTGCCCCACGGCTATGAGGGTCAGGGGCCGGAGCATTCCTCGGCCCGGCTGGAGCGCTACCTGCAACTGTGCGCCGAAGAGAATATGCAGGTGGCAAACTGCACCAGCCCGGCGAACTATTTCCATGTCCTGCGTCGCCAGGTCCGGCGCAAGACCCGCAAGCCGCTCATCGTGATGTCGCCGAAATCCCTGCTCCGGCACAAGGCGGCGGTCTCGAAGCTGGCCGATTTCGCGACCGGCAGCTCCTTCCACCGGATCCTGTGGGACGATTCGGCCCTCGGCCCGGACGCGGGGATCGAGCGCGTCATCCTCTGTTCCGGCAAGGTCTATTTCGACCTGGCCGCCGAGCGCGACGAGCGCGGCCTGAACGACCGGGTCTGCATCCTGCGCATGGAGCAGCTCTATCCCTTCCCGGCGAAGCCGCTGACGGAGGAACTGTCGCGCTTCAAAGAGGCCGAAGTCGTCTGGTGCCAGGAGGAGCCGGAGAATGCCGGCGCCTGGAGCTTCGTCGACCGGCGGATCGAGGCGGTGATGCGCGAGATCGGCATGACTCCCGGCCGGCCCCGCTATGCCGGCCGGCCCGAATCGGCATCGCCCGCGACCGGCCTCAACGCGCGCCACGTCGCCGAGCAGAAACGGCTGGTCGACGAGGCGCTGAAATTCGACGACTGAACGAACTGAAATTTCCTTTCGGGTCCAGGACATGACCGTAGACATCAAAGTGCCGGCGCTCGGCGAATCGGTGACGGAAGCCGAGGTCGCCAAGTGGTACAAGCAGGTCGGCGACGCCGTCGGAGCCGACGAACCCCTGGTCGAACTGGAAACCGACAAGGTCACGCTGGAGGTCAACGCCCCGGCGGCCGGCGTATTGGCGGAAATCCTCGCCGGCGAGGGCGCGGAGGTGGAAGTCGGCGCGGTGCTCGGCCGGATCGACGAGACCGGGGCCGGCGTGGCGGCAGCGCCCCCCCGGCCTGTGCCTGAACCGGGGCGGGAACCCGAGCCGGAACCCGAACCGGAACCGGCTGCCCCGCCGCTCAGCCCGCCGCTCAGTCCGCCCCTCAGCCCGGCAGTGCGCAAGCTGGTCGCCGAGCACGATCTCGATCCGTCGGCGATCGAGGGCACCGGCAAGGACGGCCGCCTGCTCAAGGCCGATGTCGAGGCGCACCTGGCGGCGCAGGCCGCCGCCGCGGAGGAAGCCGCCGCGCCCGCCGCCGAACCGGACCCAACGCCGGAGCCCGAACCTGTTGCGCCGGCTCCGGCCGCATCGAGACCCGCGCCCGAGCCGCCTAGGCCCGACGCCGGCGAGCGCGAAGTCCGGGTGCGCATGTCCCGCCTGCGCCGGCGCATCGCCGAACGCCTCAAGGAAGCCCAGAACACGGCGGCGATGCTGACGACCTTCAACGACGCCGACATGGGCGCGATCCTCGACCTGCGCAAACGCTATCGGGACAGCTTCGAGAAGCGCCACGGCGTGCGCCTCGGTTTCATGTCCTTCTTCGTCAAGGCCTGCATCGAGGCGCTGAAGGAGATCCCGGCGGTCAACGCCGAGATCGACGGCGACGACATCGTCTACAAGAATTACTACGACATCGGCGTGGCGGTCGGCACGGAACAGGGCCTGGTCGTGCCGGTCCTGCGCGATGCCGACGGCCTGTCCTTCGTCGATATCGAGCGGACGATCGCCGAGCTCGGCGCCAGGGCGCGCGACGGCGCCCTCTCGATGGCCGAGCTGACCGGCGGCACCTTCACCATCTCGAACGGCGGCGTCTACGGCTCGATGCTCTCGACGCCGATCCTCAACCCGCCGCAGTCCGGCATCCTCGGCATGCACCGGATCGAGCAGCGCCCGGTCGCCCGCGACGGCCAGGTCGTCATCCGCCCGATGATGTATCTCGCGCTGAGCTACGACCACCGAATCGTCGACGGCCGCGAAGCCGTGACCTTCCTGGTGAAAGTCAAGGAAGGCCTGGAGGATCCGGAGAGGTTGCTGATCGGGGTGTAGGGGGCGTCCTACCCCGCCGCCGTCTCCAGCCCGCGCAGGACGGCGTCGCCCATTTCGGCGGTCGAGACGCGGGTCGTGTTCGCTTGGGCCAGGTCGGCGGTGCGCAGGCCGTCGGCGAGCACGCCGGCGACCGCGGCTTCCAGCATGTCGGCCTCGTCGCCCAGGTCGAAGGAATAGCGCAGCGCCATCGCGAAGCTGAGGATGCTGGCGAGCGGGTTGGCGACGCCCTGCCCGGCGATGTCCGGCGCCGAGCCGTGCACCGGCTCGTAGAGCGCGTGGCGCTTGCCGGTCGCCGGGTCTTCCGCGCCGAGCGAGGCCGAGGGCAGCATGCCGAGCGAGCCGGTCAGCATGGCGGCGACGTCGGACAGCATGTCGCCGAACAGGTTGTCGGTCACGATCACGTCGAACTGCTTGGGCGCGCGGACGAGTTGCATGGCGCAGTTGTCCGCCAGGATGTGGCGCAGTTCGACATCGCCGTATTCGGCCTCGTGGATCGCCGTCACCTCCTCGCGCCACAGCACGCCACTATGCATGACGTTCGACTTCTCCGACGAATGCACTAGGTTGCGCCGCTTGCGCGCCAGCTCGAAGGCGACGCGGGCGATGCGGTGGATCTCCGGCGTGGTGTAGAGCTGGGTATCGACGCCCTTGCGGCTGCCGTCGGCCAGAGTCTCGATTCCGCGCGGCTCGCCGAAATAGACCCCGCCCGTCAGCTCCCGCACGATCACGATGTCGAGGCCGGAGACGAGGTCCGCCTTGAGCGAGGAGGCTTCGGCCAGCGCCTCGAAGCAGAGCGCCGGGCGCAGGTTGGCGAACAGGTCGAGTTCCTTGCGCAGGCGCAGCAGGCCCTGTTCCGGCTTGAGGTGGAAGGGGTTGGCGTCCCATTTCGGGCCGCCGACCGCGCCGAACATCACGGCGTCGCTGGCTTTCGCCTTCGCCATGACCGCGTCGGGCAGCGCCGTGCCTTCGGCGTCCAGCGCCGCGCCGCCGCAGATACCGTCGTCCAGATCGAACTTCACCGCCCGTTCCCGGCCGAACCAGTCGGCGACCCGGACGACCTGGTCCATGACTTCGGGGCCGATGCCGTCGCCCGGCAGGATGAGGAGGGACTTGTTGGTGCTCATGGTAACTCTTTCGCGCTGCCGCCGGGCAGCCGATAGCCCCTGCCGGGCAGGGTTTCAAGGCGCGAATGGCGCCGGAATCGGAGGATGTTCGCGAAGGAAGTCTGGAGCGGGAGACGAGATTTGAACTCGCGACCCTCACGTTGGCAACGTGATGCTCTACCTCTGAGCTACTCCCGCGCAGACTGCCGCGGCGCGTTCCGGTTCGGCTCGGCCCGCCCGTGAAGCCGCGGACTATACGCCGGCTCCCGGAATTGACAAGGATGAAGCGCAAGGGCTGGTGTCGCGGCTGCGTCACAGTTAGATAGGCCCCTCCGGATTTCAAGCCGGATGCCCGCCCGCCCGCACCCGCCCCGCCGTTACCGACGACCCGAAGCGCTCCGATGCCCGCTACCGAACAGGACCTTTACGCCCGGCTCGACGCCCTGGGCCTCGGCTGGACGACGACCGAACATCCGCCGCTCCATACGGTGGCGGAGAGCAAAGCGCTGCGCGGCGAACTGGAAGGCGGCCATGTCAGGAACCTGTTCCTGCGCGACAAGAACAGGAAAATCTGGCTGATCGTCGCCGAGGAGGATCGGCCGGTCGATCTCAAGACCTTCCGCAAGCGCATCGGCGCGCGGGGCTCGCTGTCCTTCGGCAGCCCGGAACTGCTGATGGAGGTGCTGGGGGTCGCGCCCGGCGCGGTCTCCCCGTTCGGCCTGATCAACGATGCGGATTGCCGGGCGGCGGTGATCCTCGACGAGGGGCTGATGGAACACCGGCTGGTCAACGTCCACCCGCTGCGCAACGACGCGACGACGACCATCGCCGGTGCCGACCTGGTGACGTTCATTCGCGATTGCGGCCACGATCCGCAGATCATGGATCTGGAAGCGGTGGCGGAGTGAGGCGGCGCGCCGAACCGGGCCGGCCCCCGCGCGCTTCCACCCCCTTGTCCGCTGCGGCGCGCTCCGCCATGTAAGGCGCGACGCGACGGCGTGCGGGTGCAGGGGCGAGGATGCGGGGATTTTCATGGATACGCTGATCGGCGGCGCCGGCGCGGCAGGCGCCGACGTCATCAAGGACTCAGACACCGCCAACTTCGCGGCAGACGTGATCGAGGCGTCGCAGGAAACGCCGGTGATCGTCGATTTCTGGGCGACCTGGTGCGGCCCGTGCAAGCAGCTCGGCCCGGCCCTCGAAAAGGTGGTCAGGGAGCAGAACGGCAAGGTCCGGCTGGTCAAGGTCGACGTCGACAAGAACCAGGCGCTGGCCGGCCAGCTGCGCGTGCAGTCGATCCCGGCCGTCTTCGCTTTCGCCGGCGGCCGGCCGGTCGACGGCTTCGTCGGCGCCCAGCCGGAAAGCCAGATCCGCCAGTTCGTCGAGCGGCTCGCCGCTGCCGCGCCCGGCGGCGCACCGCCGGTCGATCCGGTCGTCGACCAGATGCTCGCCGAGGCCCGCGCCGCGCTCGAGCAGGGCGACGCCGGCAGCGCGGCCGGGATGTATTCCCGCATCCTCGAACTTGACGGCGCCAACGCCACGGCGCTGGTCGGCCTGGCGCGCGCGGCGATCGCGCTGGGCCAGCCGGACCAGGCGCGCCAGATGCTCGGCCAGTTGCCCGAGGAGATGGCGAAAGATCCCGACGTCGTGGCCGCCCGGGCGGCGCTCGCCCTGATCGACGAGTTGGGCGAGACCGGCGATCCGGATGCGCTGCGCGCCCGGGTCGAGGCCGATGCCGCCGATCTCCAGGCGCACTACGACCTGGCCTGCGCCCTCTACGCCCGCGGCCGGACGGGGGACGCGATGGACGCGCTGCTCGCCAGCATCCGGCGCGACCGGGAATGGGAGGATGCCAAGGCGCGCAAGCTGCTGCTGAAATTCTTCGACGCCCTAGGGCCCGGCCATCCGCTCACCCAGAAAGGCCGCCGCGGCCTGTCCTCGGTGCTGTTTTCGTAGGCGTCCGCGAGACGCAAATGAACGCCGATATCCTGCCCTCCGAAAATCCCGCGCCCGACGGCAGCGGCAACGCGAAGATCGTCTATTTCCTCTATCTCGGCGCCATCATTTTCGGCGTGCTCGCCATCGCCGGCGTCATCATCGCCTATGTCAGCCGGAACGGCGCCGCCGAGTGGGCCGCCGACCACTACCGCTTCCAGATCCGCACTTTCTGGATCGGCCTGCTCTACAGCGCCGTCGGCGTGGCGACCGTGTTCGTTTTCGTCGGCTGGCTGATCCTGCTGGCGGCCCTGATCTGGTGGATCGTGCGCACCGTCAAGGGCCTGCAATATCTCGGCCAGGGCGCGCCGTATCCGAAGGTCGAGACCTGGCTGTGGTGAGGCGGGCGGCTTCGCCTCCGGCAATTACACACCTTCGGCCCGGACGACACGTTCCCTGAACCACTGCGCCAGCGCCTCGTAGTCGATATCCCCCGCGGCGACCGCAATGATAGTATCGGCGACGGCCACGTCGTCCTCGACCAGACGATAACCGCTCCGACGCAACAGCAGTTCGACGAGATAGAGCGCCGTACGTTTGTTTCCGTCGACAAAACCGTGGCTGGAAACAATCCCGTGAACGAGGGCAGCCGCCTTTTCGTGAATGAAATGGTGATAGCCGTGGTAAGGCCGCGCGAGCGCTGATCGGATATTATGTTCGTTCAGAATCCCGGGCGCCGCACCGCCGCGTACCGCCTTGTCGTGGCCGCGGATGGCGTCGACCCAGGCGACCCTGTAATGGCTGCTAGCGATCAGCCAGTATCTCCAGGGCGACCCTGCGCTCGACCGAGATTTCCTCGATGATGCGCTCGGATACCGGCCTGCGGCGGGGTTTCCGGCTCTCGGACGGTTTCTCGCTCGCGTCTCCTGACGTCGGTGCAGCGTCGTCTCTCGATTTTCCCTTCGACAGGCTGGTACCGTCGTTCGGCATATTCGATAGTCCCTTGATCTTCTGCTATGCCCTGATTGGCGGACCGGCAACAGCGGAATGACGGATGCGGCCGGGATGGCCTAGGCAGTCGTACTTCCGGCGGAAATAGGGGCGCTCCTGCACGGTGTAAAGGGCGCTCGAAATCCGCCAGCGCGACCCAACCCCGCTACAACAGCTTCCTCAACGCATCGAGCGTCTCATCGGGGCGTTCGATCATCATCATGTGGCCGCAGCCGGCGATGATCTCGACCGCCGCGCCGTCGATCGCCTCGATCAGCGGCCGGGCGTTACGCGGCGGGGTCATGCGGTCCCGGTCGCCGAGCACGAACAGCGCCGGGCACCGGACCTTCGCCGCCGCCGCTGCCGCGCCCCTGTAGGCGTTCGATGCGGCGAGGTCGGTGCCGACCACGGCGTCCCGGCCGCGCTCCAGCAGCCGCCTCGCGCCGCCGGTCATCCAGGTGCCGGGCGCCTTGTGGCCGCCGATATGGGCCTTGCGGTCGAAGCCCCAGGAGGTGATGAGGTCGTAGGCGTGGCGGTCGCCCTCCAGGCCCGCCGCCAACAACTCCGGATGGACCGGCATGGCCTCGGCGACGCCGCACAGCGCGATGGCGCTCACCCGGTCCGGATACGCCGCCGCAGTCTCCAGCGCCAGCGCCGCGCCCATGGAATGGCCGACCAGCGCCGCCTGCGCCACGCCGGCGGCGTCCATCAGGGCGATCACCCATTTGGCCTGGACCTCGATGCTGTCGAGCGCCGGGCCTTCCGACTTGCCGTGGCCCGGCAGGTCGACCGCCAGCACGCTGCGCCCGTGCCAGGCGAAATAGCGGGTTTGCAGCTGCCAGACGGTGCGGTCCATGCCGCTGCCGTGCAGGAAAATGACGGGATCCTGCGTCGGGTCGAATTCGCGGCCGCCGGTCGAGCCGTAGACGCGCCTGCCGTTGACGGTGAGTTCCACGATCCGCCCTCCTAAGCCGCCCGGCTTTTCTGCGACGCCCGCAGCGCCGACGCCAGGTCGTCGATCAGGTCGTCGGCGTCCTCCAGGCCGACCGACAGGCGCACCAGGTCCTCCCCGACACCGGCAGCCTCGAGCGCCGCGGTGTCCATCTGCTGGTGGGTCGTGCTCGCCGGGTGGATGACCAGGGACTTGGCGTCGCCGACATTGGCGAGATGGGAGAACAGGCCGAGGCGCTCGATGAAGCGGCGGCCGGCCTCGCGCCCGCCCTTGATGCCGAAGCTGAAGATCGCGCCGCAGCCCTTCGGCAGCAGGCGCTTGGCCAGTTCGTGGTCGGGATGGGACGGCAGTTCGGGATAGCTGACCCAATCGACGTCCGGGCTCTCATCGAGGAAGGCGACGATCCTGCGCGTGTTTTCGACATGGCGTGCCATGCGCACCGGCAGCGATTCGACGCCCTGAAGCAGGTAAAAGGCGTTGGCCGGCGCCATGGCGGCGCCGAAGTCGCGCAGGCCCTCGGCCCGGGCGCGCATGATGAAGGCGGTGGGGCCGAACTCATCGGCGAAATCGAGGCCGTGATAGCCGGCATAGGGCTCGGTCATGGTCGGGAAGCGGCCGGAGGCCTCCCAGTCGAAGGTGCCGCCGTCGACAATGGCGCCGCCGATCGCCACGCCGTGCCCGCCGAGGAACTTGGTCACCGAATGCATGACGATGTCCACACCGTGCTCGAACGGCCGGAACAGCCAGGGCGTCGCGAATGTGCTGTCGATCATCACCGGGATGCCGTGGCGGTGTGCTATCTCGGAAATGACGGGCAGGTCCATGACCTCCAGCCCCGGATTGCCCAGGGTCTCGCCGAAGACCAGCCGGGTCTCCGGCCGGATCGCCGCCTCGAAGGCCGCCGGATCGCGCGGATCGACGAAGGTCGTCTCGATGCCGAAGCGCGGCAGCGTGTGGGTGAACAGGTTGTGGGTGCCGCCGTAGATCGAGCCGGACGATACGATATGCCCGCCCTGACCCATCAAGGTCGCCACGGCAAGGTGGATCGCCGCCATGCCGCTGGCGGTGCAGATCGAACCGACGCCGCCTTCCAGCGCCGCCAGCCGCTCCTCCAGCACGGCGACGGTCGGGTTGGAAATGCGCGAATAGATGTGGCCGGCCCGCTCGAGATTGAACAGCGAGGCGGCGTGTTCGACGTCCGGGAACATGTAGGAGGTCGTCTGGTAGATCGGCACCGCCCGGGCGCCGGTCGCCGGGTCCGGATGCTGGCCGGCGTGCAGGCTGAGCGTATCGAATTTGAGGAACTTGGGATCGAGCATGGCAAGGCTCCACGATCGGGACGCGCTGGCTTCCCACGGGCCGCAGGGCCGGTCAAGCGTGCGACGCCGGCCAAGCCCCGGCGGGCGAGGGTCCCGGCCCATTGTAGAGGGTTCAAAGAAGTTTTTTCCGTCACTATGCGTTTGCGGTTCCCTGCTGTTCGGATAGCCGATACCGCCAACCACCCCTCAATGTCTCCCCGGACGGAGCGCAGCGAGGATCCGGGGCCAGAGTCGCCTGGCACCGACTCGGCTTACGACTCTGGGCCCCGGATTAAATCCGGGGCGGCATCATTGTTTTTTAGGCATCAATGGAAGAGCGGCGCCCGTTCTGTTGTCGGCCTCCGCCTGCACCGAAGTCCAGGGAGGCCATCGCTCGTGGGGCGCGCGACGGGTGCGGGCCTGCGACACCTTGTTGCGAATCGCTCGCAATTTCAGCCTTGCGCCGCCGACTGCCCCTCGATAGTTTGCGAATGATTATCAATCGCATGATTGCCCGGGAACCCAAGCCGATGCCCAGAATGCTCCCGATTCTCGCCGGCGCTCTTGCGCTCGCCGCGACTGGCGCGGCGGCCGCGGCCGCGAATGACGTCAACATCTATTCGTACCGCCAGGCGGTGCTGATGAAGCCTTTGCTCGACGGGTTCGAGCAGAAGACGGGCGTCAAGGCGCATGTCATCTACCTCAAGAAGGGGATGATGGCCCGGCTCAAGGCCGAAGGCGCGGCCAGCCCGGCGGACGTGATCCTGACGACGGACGCCGCCCGGCTGATCCAGCTCGACCGGTTGGGCGCGTTCCAGCCGCTGAATTCGGCCACGCTCAACGCAGCTGTCCCGGCGAACCTGCGCCATCCGAAGGGCCACTGGTTCGGCCTCACGGTGCGCGGCCGGCCGATCTTCTACAACCCGGCAAAGGTCAAGCCTTCCGACCTCTCGACCTACGAGGCGCTGGCCGACGGCAGGTGGAAGGGCCGCATCTGCGTCCGCTCCTCCTCGAACGTCTATAACCAGTCGCTGATCGCTTCGATGATTGCCGCGATCGGCGCTGAGAAGGCGCAGGCCTGGGCCGACGGCTTCGTGAAAAACTTCGCCCGCAAGCCGGCCGGCGGCGACCGCGACCAAATCCGCGCCGTCGCGGCCGGCGAATGCGACATCGCGATCGCCAACACCTACTACTTCGCCGGCCTCGCCAAATCGAAGAAGGAGCGTGACCGCAAGGCCGCCGCCGCCGTCCGCCTGTTCTGGCCGAATCAGCAGGGTCGCGGCGCCCACGTCAACATCTCCGGCACCGGCGTGGCGAAGCATTCGAAGAACCGGGCCAACGCGGTCAGGCTGATCGAGTTCCTGGCGAGCCGCGAAGCCCAGGAAATCTACGCCCGGACCGTCAACGAATACCCGGTGCGCAAGGACGTCCAGCCGGGCCGGATCGTCGCCGATTTCGGCGAGTTCAAGGCCGATTCTTTGGCGCTTTCCGAACTGGCGAAATACCAGAAGGAAGCGGTCCGCATCGCAGACCGCGCCGGCTGGCGCTAGCGGCCGACGACAGGATTCGGGGCCGTCACAGGTATCGGGCGCGGTTCACGGCAGATAACCGCGCCGGGCAAGACGGTCACCCCGAGGCCGCGGCGGCGGCGATGCCCCCAAAGATGACCCGCCGCGGCGGCCGCGTTTTCCGAAGTCCCTCCTAGGGCAATTCCACAGCCGGCCGCAGTCCGAACACCTCGATCGGCGCGGCAAGCCCCTTGACCGGATGGACGCCCAGGGACCGGAACGTTTCACCGGATTGTTCGGCCACCGCCGATGTGACCAGCACCGGCTCGCCGAGCGGCTTGCAAAGGTCCTGCACGCGGCTTGCGACATTGACGGTGGGCGAGATCGCGGTGAAATCGAGCCGGTCCGGGCTGCCGATGTTGCCGAAAATGACGGCGCCGAGGTGAATGCCGATGCCGGCCGCCAACGGCTCCAGCCCGTCGCCCCGGCGCCGGACGTTGAGGGCGCGGAGCGCATCCGTCGCGTCGGCCGCCGCTTTGAGCGCATCCCGGCACCGGTTCGAATGAGGGTCGCCGCCATCGACGGGAAACAGGGCAAGAACGCCGTCGCCGATGAACTTCAGGACGTCCCCGCCATGGGCATGGACGGACTGCACGACGGCTTCGAAATAGCCGTCTAGGGCGCGCAGCAGCGCCGTGTCGCTCCAAGTCTCCGACTTGGCGGTAAAGTCGCGTAGATCGGAAAACATGACGACGGCATCGAGTGCCAAGTGCTCGCCGCGCCGGATCGTCCCCTCGATCACCGCCTTTGCCGGACCCTCGCCGAGATAGGTCCGCAGCAGGCTTTCGGACGAACGCCGCATGGCCACCGGCTCGAAAGCCGCGGCCAGGGCGTGGCGGGTATCGGCGATCAGGTCGATATGCGCCGGCGCAAACCCGCCGGAGTCGGCGGTCACGAAACTGCAGCCCTGCGCCGAGCCGTCGCCATATTCCAGCGCCATGGCGAAAAAGTCCGTCCCGCCGGCCGCGGCAAGCTCGTGGTAGGTGATGTGGTCCCTGTCCGGGTCCAGCCCGATCAGGCTCTTGTGCAGCATCGAGCGGTCAGTCACGACCTGCTGGAACGGGCTGCCGAGCCAGGCTCCCGTTTCCAGGATTTCCCGCGCGACGGTGTATTCGGTGGTTTCCTCCGGTGTCCAGATGATGCCCCAGGCGGAGAGCAGCGGATTGGCCAGGCGCTGGGCGAAGCGCGCGCGGGACAGCGGCACCCCGGCTGCGGTTAGGCGCTGTGCATAGCCTTCCGCGATCGCGACTCCGTCGCCGGAGAGGCGGCCGGGGCCGATCAGCCAGTCTTTCAGCTCGTCGTCTGCGGACATTTGCTCGATCCGGGGTTTCGAGGGTTGCCGCCCCGCCGACCGCCCCGGCCGTCGGGGTGCGGGCGGGCGCCGGCCGCCGAACCGCCGGCTATTTCGCCCCCGGCACGGCGATCCCGAACCGGCGCAGGGTGCCTTCCAGCGTCGGCTTGCCGAGGCGGATGCGGTCGTCGTTCAGCAGGTAGGAGAAGGAGAAGCCGAGCCCGAGGATCAGGACTCCGACCAGGAAGCAGTAGATCACGGCGCGGTCGGGATACTGGTCCTTGATATAGCCGACATAGACCGGGCCGAAGATGCCGGCCGCCGCCCAGGCCGTGAGCATCGCGCCGTAGATCACCGACATGCGCTTCGTGCCGAACACGTCGAGGACGAAGGACGGCATGGTCGCGAAGCCGCCGCCGAAACACAGCAGCACGTAGCAGACCAGGGCGGAGAAGATCCACGGATTGCTCTCGGTCATCAGGATGCCGAAGACGATCATCTGGCTGCCGAGCAGAATCCGGAACACGCGGACCCGGCCGATCCGGTCGGACAGCAGGCCCCAGAGCAGCCGCCCCGCGCCGTTGCACAGCGAACTGACCGCGATCAGGGTCGCGCCGTACTGCGCCAGGACTTCCGGCTCGACGGTCGGGTCGGCCAGGCCCCAGACGTCCTGAAGCAGGGACGACTGGAAGCTGATAACGGAGATTCCCGCCGCGATGTTGAAGAAGAAGACCAGCCACATGATGGCGAATTCGCGCGAGAGGAGGCATTGCCGGACCGAGCCCGATTCCTCTTCCTCCAGCACCGTCGACTGCACGCCGGCGGCCGTCACCCGGTAGCCGGGCGGCGGGTCGCGCAGCAGGAAGCTGGACGGCAGCAGAATGACGGCGAAAAGGATTCCAAGCCCGATGAAGACGGTCGGCAGGTCGCCTTCCGTGGCCAAAATGAGGATGGGCGCCAGCACCTTGCTCAACAGGAACGCACCGACGCCGAAACCCATCACGACAATGCCGGTCGCCAGCCCCTTGCGGTCGGGATACCACTTCGCGGCCGTCGCGACCGGGGTCACATAGCCGAGGCCGATGCCCGCGCCGCCGATCACGCCGTAGCCGATATAGAACAGCGGCAGATAGTCGAACTGCAGGGCGATGCCGCCGAGGACATAGCCGCTGCAGAACAGCAGGCTGCCGATGATCGCCAGCCGCCGCGGGCCCAGCCTGGGCAGCATCGCGCCGGCCCACGCCGCCGAACAGCCGAGCGAGAAAATGGTGACGCTGAAGGCGATCGCGGTTTCGGTGTAGGACCAGTCGTGCTGCCGCACGAGCAGCGTCTGGAAGAAGCTCCAGGCATAGACCGTGCCTAGGCAGATCTGCAGCACGGTGCAGAGCAGGACCGTCAGGCCGCGGGGAATCGACATGAAAGGCTGTGCGTCGGCTGCCGGGCGTCGGATCGCGCCGGATCAGGCCGGCGGCGCCGGAGACGGCCGCGCCGGCGCCGGCAAATCCCCGGTTCCGGAAAAATACTGGAACAGGCGGGCGAGCTGTCCGACCTCGTCGTCCCGGACAAGAACGCCGTTGTCCGCCTCTTCCGATGGTTCGCGCGCCAGTTCCACGGCGTAGGCGAGCAGGTTCGCGACCGGCCTTGCCGCGAGGTTCACCAGCCAGATCGCCGCGATGATGCCGATCACGAAGATGCTCGAGAACAGGTAGACCTGCTGGCCGATCGCGCGCTGAATCTTCAGGGCGACCAGTCCGGTATCCATGCCGATGTAAACCCTGCCGGCCACCCCGGCGAGAATCGGGCTGCTGACCTCGACGAAATCGCCCATGCCCGGCAGGCTGCGCCGGACCGATTCGGCGCCGTGCCCCTCGCCGCGCAGGATTTCCTCGGGAATGCCGGGCACGAAAGTGTGGGCGAGATACTCGCCGCTATCGTTGATGATGTAGATGTAGCTGATGCCCTGGATCTCGACGAACTGGTCGATCAGGGACTGAAGCGCAGACAGGTCGCGGTTCAGGATGATGTCGACGCTGGAATCGGCGATGGTCTTGGCGACCCCCTTGGCGTTGGACTCGTATTCCTCCGTCAACTGGGAATCGACAGTGTAGATGGCCAGCATCGAGGTCGAGATGCCGATCAGGCCGAACAGCATGAAGATGCCGAACAGCGTCTTCTGGAAAAGCTTTTGAACCTTCATATCGCTAGAACCTGCCTTTCCAGTCGTCCAGGGGCACGAAGCGGCCGCCGTCGACCACGGTATAGTAGACCCGGTCCAGGCCCTGCCGGCGATCGGTGGAGAAGGTGACCGGCACGCCGACGCCGAGATCGAAGTCCTTGACCGAGAACACGGCATTCTCGAGCTTGCCGCGTTCCGGGCTGTCGCCCATGCGCCGCAGAATCTCGACCATCAGCTTCGCGTCGAGAAAGCCCTCGAGGCTGACGAAGCTGTGGGCGAACGGCGTGTAGGCTTCCTTGAGCAGTTCCTTGGGCGGCTGCGGATTGTAGCGCTGCATCAGTTCGCGATACTCGCGGACCGCCGGAATCGAAGCGTCCTCGTAGCTCGGCACGACCTGGGAGTTGACCAGCAGCTCGGTGTAGCGCCGGGGCTCGTCCTGCGATTCGGCGATCAGCTTGAGCAGGTTCTCGCTGCCGACGAAGGAAAGATTGGCGATCGGCACGCGCAGGCCGTTGTCCACGGCGTCGCGCAGGAAGGCGGCGCAGGCCGCGTAGGCGCCGATGCAGATCACGGCATCGGCCCTCGCGTTCTTGAGGATCTGGGCCTGCCGGCGCATCACGCTGGTGAATTTCTGGCCGCGCCGGTAGGTCGCCTCGCCGACGATTTTCAGGTCGTATTTCCTGAGCGCGCGCCGGACGCCGGCCCAGCCGCTGCGGCCGTAGGCGTCGGCCTGGTAGAACATGCCGATGCGCTTCCGCCCGACCGAGACGAAATTATCGACCAGACCCTCGGTCTCCTGGCGGTAGGAGGCGCGCAGGTTGAATGCGAATTCCCCGTAGGGCGGCTGGCGTTGCGGCTGGGCGCCGGTGAAGGGAAAGAAGAGGAACGTCTTCTCGTTCTGGAACTTCTTCAGCAGCGGCAGGACCCGGGTCACGGTCGGCGTGCCGACATAGCCGAACAGGGCGAACACCCGGTCCTTCAGGATCAGCTTGACGGTATTCTCCACCGAAGGATTCGGCTGATAACCGTCGTCGTAGGTCCTGAGGACGATCTTGCGGCCGCTGATGCCGCCGGCCCGGTTGACATGGTTGAAATAGGCGTAGGCGCCGCGATAGAGCTCGATGCCGAGGCCGCGCGACGGGCCGGAGAACGCCGCCGACATGCCGAGGATGATTTCCGTATCGGTAAAGCCCGCGGCATTGCCGGATGCGGCGCGGCTCACGGACCACGGCAGGAAGAGGGAGGCGCCGGCGCCGAGCACCGTTCTCCTCGTCATCCGTTTCATGGGGCAGCCTTGCATATCGCCGCGGTCATCGGTTGCCGATCCGGCCCCGGCTCCCGCCGAACTGACCGGGGCCGGATAATTCCAATTTCAAACCATCGAAACGTCTGCGCGTGCCGTACATAACAGATTCTCGCGCCGATGTTGAGCGGTCGCTTGCGCATTCGCCCCGCCGGGATTCTTACCGCCGGCATTCTCACCGGCGCGTAGATTTCCGGGCACGCGCGGTGCACCGGTCTCGATCGGCCGGATGCGCCCGGTCACGACGGCCTGTTGTCCGCGGGCGGCGCGCCGGCCGGTACAAGAATGTCCCGCGCGACGCGGCGCGCTTCATCCAGCGTGCCGACGATCCGGTCCTGCGGCACGTCCCGCAGGGTATCGAAGGTCTCCAGCGTGGCCGCGGCATCGCCCGCCAGACCCATCGCGATGCAGGCCGTTCCCGATCCGGCCGCGACATCCAACAGCTGCTCGATCACCATGGCGGCGCTGTCGTCGATATAGGCGGTGCCCGAGAAGTCGAAGATGACGACCTCGTGCTCTCTTATGTCCGGGCCGATCACGCTGACGAGCTTGTGGGACGAGGCGACGGTCAGACTGCCCCTCAGCGCGACCATGCCGACCTGGGCGGCAAGCGGATCGGCGTTCGCCACCGCCGTATCTTCGGGAAAGAAGGTCGTGTCGAGAATCGGCACCGATACCACGCTGTCCAGCTCCAGCCGCTCCAGCCGCCGGGCATGGACCATTCCGCCGGCGATCAGGCCGATCGCCACCGCCGTGATCAGGTCGATGAATACCGTCAGGCAAAGCGTCGTCAGCATGATGAAGAGGTGCTCGCGCCGCAGGCGATGAACCCGCCGCAGCAGGCGCCAGTCGATAATGTCCCAGCCGACCTTCATCAGCACGCCGGCCAGCGCGGCGAGGGGAATCGGCTCGACGAAACCGCCCAGACCGAGCACCAGCGCGAACAGCAGCAGGGCGCGCAACACGCCCGAAACCGGCGTCGAACCGCCGGAGCGGATATTCGTGACCGTGCCCATGGTCGCCCCGGCGCCCGGCAGCGCCCCGAACAGCCCGGCGACCATGTTGCCGATGCCCTGGCCGACCAGCTCCCTGTCCGGGTTGTGGCGGTTCCCGGTCAGCGAATCGGCCACGAGCGACGTCAGCAGGCTGTCCACCGAGCCGAGCAGGGCAAGGATGATCGCCGGCTCCAGCGCCTGCAGGAGGAAGCCGGCCGACGGCAGCCCGATCTGCAACGCCGGCAGGCCGGTCGGGATGGCGCCGATCACCGGCGCGTCGGTCAACCAGAAAATGCCCAGCGCCGTTCCTGCGACCAGCGCCACCAGCGGGCCGGGCGCAAAGCGCGAAAACCGCCGGGGCCAGAGGAATCCGACGGCGAGCGAAACCGCACCGATGGCGAAGGCGCCGGTGTCGATGCTTTCCACCGCTTCCGGCAGCGCCCGGGCGGCGCCCATGGGCCCGCCCGTCGCGCCGGACGCGCCGAGCAGCGGCAGCGCCTGCATCAGCATGATGATGATGCCGATGCCGGACATGAAGCCGGACACGACCATGTTGGGCGTGTAGGCCACGAAGCGGCCGACTTTCGACAGGCCCAGAAGCACCTGTAGCAGGCCGGCCAGAACGACGACCGTGAGGGCTTCGGCAAGGCTGCCCGCATAGCTGGTGAGGACGACCGCCATGGCGACGGTCATGGGGGCGGTCGGGCCGGAAATCTGCGACCGCGTGCCGCCGAACACGGAGGCGAAGAAACCGACGGCGATCGCCCCGTACAGGCCCGCGGCTGCACCCATGCCCGAGGCGATGCCGAAGCCGAGCGCGACCGGCAACGCGACCACCATGGAGGTGACGCCGCCGAATATGTCGCCGCGGAGCGTGGCAAGATCGTATTTCATATCGGGATGCCGGATATTTTTTAATTTGATGTATCGATTTCCCTGGACGTTGAGAAGATACGATCTGCGCTCGGGTCCCTTGCAATAACATCGATCCGCCGGTTACAGGACTGTCCCGCGATCGGCGCGAACAGAGCCGAACGCAATCCTTCCCGCGCCTGACCCGCGCCTGACGTGGAACAACGGATGACGACCCAGCCGATTTCGCCCGCCCTCTTCGATTTCCTGCGCGCGCTCAGGGCCAACAACGAGCGGCCCTGGTTCGAGGCCAACAAGGCGCGCTACCGCGAAGAGGTACGCGATCCGATGCTCGATTTCATCGCCGCCTTCGCCCGTCCGCTGGCCGAGATCAGCCCGCATTTCCGCGCCGATCCGCGGCCCAACGGCGGCTCGCTGTTCCGCATCTACCGCGACACCCGCTTCGCCAAGGACAAAACGCCCTACAAGACCAATGTCGGCGCCCATTTCCGCCACGAGGCCGGCCGGGACGCCCATGCGCCGGGCTTCTACCTCCACCTGGAGCCGGATGGCTGCTTCGCCGGCTGCGGCGTCTGGCATCCCGACGGCCCGGCGCTGGCCGGTATCCGCGACGCCATCGTCGCACGGCCGGACGAATGGCGGCGACTCACGGCCGCCGCGGACTTCCTCGGCACGTTCGAAATGTGGGGCCAGTCGCTCAAGCGTCCGCCGCGCGGCTACGATCCCGACCATCCACTGATCGACGACCTCAAGCGCAAGGATTTCGTCGCCGTCACCCGCTTCTCGGAAGCCGAGGCCTGCGCGCCCGATTTCCCCGAACGCTTCGCCGCCATCGCCCGGACCGGCGCCGGCTTCACGGCCTTCCTCGCCGCCGCCGTCGGGGTGGCGTTTTAGATAGGATTCCTCTGCGAAATGCTGTGAGCGTCCGCAGAGTTATACCTTCCCCTCTTCAGAGGGGGAGGCCAGATGGGGGTGTGTCAGCGCCCGGCCCGGCTTTTCTGCCGTTCACTGAATTTTGAAATAGAGTACTCTAAAATACAGAGTAAAAATCGGCTATATCGAAACGCATCGCACATCCGGACCAGCGGGGGACGCCATGACCGTGACCAGGGACGCCGCCGCCTCGGCGCTGCACGCAATCGACAGGGCGGAACGGCACAGCCTCACGCTGTTCGGGTATTCGGCGGGCAGCCCCTACCTGCTGCTCTGGGGCCCGCTGTGGATCGTCGCCGGCGCAGTCGGGGCGCTCTCGCCGGAGAATGCCGGCATCGGCTGGGCCGCCGTCGACGCGATCGGCCTCGCCGGCACGGCCGGCCTCGTGATCGCCCAGAGCCGCCGTTTCGGAAAGAGCGGCGATCGGATTGCAACGTATCGCTTTTTCGGCGCCATCGTCGTCCTGGCGGCGTTCATCTCGATGACTCTCGCAGTCTTCGCGCCGGTTTCCGGCGTCCAGGTCCAGACCTTCATCGTCCTGCTGGTCGCGGCGGCCTACGCGCTCGTCGGGTGCTGGCTCGGCCTGCGGTTCGCGGCCGTCGGGGCGACACTCGCCGGCTTCGCGGTCGGCGCTTTCTACCATGCGCCGGCCCACGCGGCTTACATCGTGCCGCTGCTTGGCGGCGGCGCGCTGATTCTCGGCGGCCTCTGGCTGCGGCGCGCGCGATGAGCGGGCCCGACGAGATCGTCCACCAGACGACGCGCCTCAGGGTCCTGTCGGCGCTGAACGCCCTGCCGCGCCGGGAAAGGCTCGAATTCGTCCGGCTCAAGGCGATCACCGGCGCGACCGACGGCAATCTCGGCGCCCATCTGACGACCCTGGAGAAGGCCGGCTATATCGAGATCGTCAAGGATTTCGCCGGCCGCAAGCCGCGGACCCGCGCCGGCCTCACAAGCGCGGGACGGCGAGCCTTCCGGGACCATGTCGCCTATCTGCGCGACATTCTGGACGGCGAAGGCGGCGCCTGAACCATCCCTCGCAGGGAGGAGGAACCATGACCGCCAGCCGCAGTCTGTTCGCCGGCGCCCTCGCCCTGTTGTGCCTGGCCGGCCCTGCCGCACCGGCCGGAGCGGAATCGCCGGTCGTGCCCCTGGTGAGCTACCACCAGTATTGGGACCACCACTGGTTCGTCTGGCTGCCGCGCCACCCGGTGTACGAGAGCGCGGAGATCATGTCGATCGACCGGGCCGGCAGCCCCTATCGCGCGGTCTGGGTGTTCTTCACCGAGCGAAAGGGCGCCAAGCGCCAGCTTCACTTTTTCGACGACAGGCGGATCGTCGAGAATTTTCCGGGCAGCCACTACCGGCCGATCGTCTACCGGCGGTCCGGCGCTGCAGGACGGGCGCAAAGCGTCCGGGCGGCATTGAACGGCCCGGACGGCGCGCCAACCGAGATTGCCATCAACCTCGCCGACCGGCCGCTCGCCCCTGTCCGGACCGGCCTGACCGACCAGTCGGGACATTCCGCCGACCGGCATTTTCTTCTGTTCCACCGCGATCGCAATGCCCTGACGCGGCGCAACGAGGTGCGGATCGGCGGTCGCGACTACTCATTCGGCCCGGGCGACGACCCGGCGGGCAAGCATGGTTTTGTGGCGGCCTACAGCGCCGGCATCCAGATCGCCGTCATCCCGTTCGGCCGCTGGTCGTTCGTGCGGCGCAGTACGCAACTGAACTCCGGGCCGGCCGGCTTTCCCTTCGCGGTCGGGTCGTCCGAAAGCGG